>JAZKEM010000135.1:0-9322 GCA_040387055.1 Pseudomonadota bacterium
TTATTGCTTGGTACTGGATTGGTGAAAAGCCGCCGGCGGTTGTCTATCCCGCAGCACTAACCGGTCTGGTCGGCATCGCTTTCATCGTCAAACCGGGTTCTGAAGAGATCAATTGGTTTGCAGGCATGGTTGGCGTTTGCTCCGGCATCCTTGCTGCTTGCGCGATGGTGAGTATCCGACGCATTTCAGACACAGAACCTGCACCGCGTATCGTGTTTTATTTTGTGGCGATGGCAACGGTGATCTCTTCAATTCCGATGCTGTGGGCTTGGCAAACACCGAGCACGACCACCTTGCTGCAGCTGATTGGCGCCGGGCTCACTGCCACAGTCGGACAACTCTGTCTGACGCGCGCATACGCATTGGCTCCCGCCGCACGCGTTGGCCCGTTCACTTACGCTGCGGTCATTTTTTCTGCGTTGATTGCTTGGCTGATTTGGGATGAGCGCATGGATGCTTGGTCCGCGCTTGGATCACTGCTGGTTATCGCGACCTGCGTGATGGTTGGCTGGAAGCGACCAGAGCCAAGACTGGAAGAATAAGACACGCAGCTTGTCATTCCCGCGAAGGCGGGAATCCAGTTTTGACTTGCCAAGACGAGAGGCCTATCCACCGCCTTGCGGCGTGGCTACTGCCTGCTCTGATTGAGATGGCGTGTTTCGCGGTGTGGCGCGAGTCACTTTTCTTTGCTGGTGCACCAACAGTAGGCGCCTCTAGGCGAAGAAAAGTGACCCAAAGAAAGCACCTTTAAAAACAAAGCCACTCTTGCTGTTCTCAAGCAAGCATTCAGCACGATGGCGCGCTTCATCCATCGGCATGTAAAAAGTGTGAGGAGGCACTTTTTTCTCGCATTGAAAGCAGCAGCCAGAACACATTCGGGTGCTAAAAGCTGAAAGGCACAAGTGGCTTTGCTTTTAGAAACGTTTTCTTTCGTGAGTTTCTTTGACGTTTATCAAAGAAAGTCACCCGCGCTTCAGCGCGGAACCTGTCATCTCAATCAGCACCAAAAAAACTACGCCGCAAGGCGGCTAACAGTTCTAAGGCAATCGCAAATCCTCAATCGTGATGTCACTACGCAAAGTCAGCGCCGCACGAAATGATTGAAACGCTGCGGTCGCCAAAGCGCGTGGCGCTTTAATGCCGAATTCGATGTGTCGTGGACGGATCGCATCACCACGCGAAGGCAGACTCGACAAGGCAATGCCGGGGTAAGCCGCTAACGTTTGCTCCATCAACTCCAGCAAATCACTCTCTGCCGCAGTGCCGAGCACGCGCAGTGAAAACTCAACGGGCGGATCAACATTGCGTAGCTGCGGATAGCGTGTATCCAACACCCACTCCAACATTGGCCAAGCCATCTCAGGAAAGCCCGGCACGAAGTTGTGATCGCCAACATAGAAACCTGCAACGCGATTCACCGGATTTGGAATCAAGCCAGCGCCTTCAGGAAAATCCGCCATCAACACACGATGCGGAAATGCGACATCGCCATACTGATCGACAATGATCGCTTCAGCTTCTGCATGACGCACCACCGGCACAGCAAATGCGCGGGCTGCTGCTTGGCGCGTGCGGTCATCCGGCGTTGCACCAATCCCGCCACAGGACAACACCACGTCACCACGTTGACGACTAGCAACAACAGCTTCAGCAATCTGCGCTTCATCATCACCAAGACACTGCGCCCACGACAGCGCCATACCGCGCTCGCGTAGCAGTTCGATAACTTTCGAAAGATGTTTGTCCTGACGCTTTCCCGAAAGGATTTCATCGCCGATGATAAAAAGGCCAATGCGCATTTTTTGCTCCGTGTTGCGGCTGCGCATCTTAAAACAAAGGCGGCTGCGGCCGCCTTTGTTAAGAGTTACCAATTTATTAACTAGCGCAGATGACCACGGTAACGACCCGCCACGGTTGGATTCACAGGTGCATCTGGCGAAGGCTCGTCATTGGTGCCTGAACGTATGCCTGTAGATGGGCGGTCATATGTCCGCTGAGGAAGACCGAACATGATCTCCTCATAACGATCCGCAAGTCGACTCACTTCATCGTCTGGCATTGAGCGGGCAATGCGCAAAACTTCTGCCGCGTACTCACGGTTATGCACCATCCAGATCGCATCGATCACACGGCCGCCATCTCGGCGCAGCCTGACATACAAGTGCGTTGCAATCGCTGAAAGCTTGCTATCTGTCTCTGTCATCAGATCCTGCCTTCTGGAACCTCGTAGCACTGACTCGTATTGAACATTGTCATCACCCGATCTGTTCGCTGTGCTGCGATAGGTCAAGACCCTGCAGCTCGTCCTCGCGTGTTACACGCAGGCCGATGGTGAAGTCGATGATCAGCAACAGTGCCAGCGAAACGCCAGCGCTATAGAACAATGTGGCGAATGCACCCACTGCCTGCACCATCACGCTGCCCGACGCCCCGCCGATCGCCTTGTCTGCAAAAACGCCTGTTAACAGTGCCCCGACGAGACCGCCGATGCAGTGAATGCCAAAGACATCCAGCGAGTCATCCGCACCAAGAAAATGCTTGAGACCCGTTGCGCCCCAGTAACAGCAGATGCCCGCAGCCAAACCAATCGCGAGTGCACCGCCAACGTTGACGAAACCTGACGCTGGCGTGATCGCCACCAAACCTGCGACCGCACCGGAGCAAGCACCCAGCAACGTGGCACGTCCACGCGTGAACATTTCAACCAGCATCCAAGTCAGTGCGGCAGTTGCAGCGGCAACCTGCGTCACCAACATCGCCATGCCCGCACGGCCATCCGCAGCGCCTGCGGAACCTGCGTTAAAGCCAAACCAGCCGACCCAGAGCAGCGAGGCACCAATCAAAGTAAAAGCGAGGTTGTAAGGGATAAACGCATCTTCGCCATAACCTTTGCGCTTGCCGAGTACAAAAGCGCACATTAAACCTGCCGCGCCTGCGTTGATATGCACGACAGTGCCGCCAGCAAAATCTTGCGCGCCCAATGCGGCCAACCAACCCGTCGGCTCCCACACCCAGTGAGCGACTGGTGCGTAGACAAACAGCGACCATAAACAGATGAACACCACCATCGCGTTAAATTTGATGCGCTCAGCGAAGGCACCTGTGATGAGTGCTGGCGTGATGATCGCGAAGGTCATCTGGAACATCACAAACACCGACTCAGGAATCGTCGTAGCAATGTGACTCACCGTCAGCGTGCCCGTTTCCTTGATGAAGCTCATGCCTGACAACAGCACTCGATCAAATCCGCCGATGAATGCTGAGCCCGGCGTGAAAGCGAGGCTATAGCCAACCACCACCCAGATCACCGTCGCTATACAAGTGATACAAAAACTCTGCAGCGCGGTAGAAAGCACATTTTTCCTACGCACCATGCCGGCGTAGAACAGCGCCAAACCGGGAATCGTCATTAACAGAACAAGCGCGGTGGACACCAACATCCACGCGGTATCGCCAGAGTTAATCTTGTCCGCAGTCACTGTAAATGGACGAGTTGGTGGTGCAGCTGGCTCAGCTGCTGGCGGCTCAGCAATTGCTGCTGCCTCCACGACCGCAGGATTATTCGCTGGAATTTCCTGCGCCCAAGTATTTTGCGGCAACCAAAGCAACGCAAAAAACAAGAAAGGAATATTCAGCACCCACTTTGCGTACTTACGCTTCATCGTCATTCCCCAAGATCTTTACTGCGACGTCTCTTTTTCTAAAACCTTAGAGACCTTGAGAGCAGTGAAGCAATTAGAGTGCCAAGTTGGTGCAAGCCCAGCGCGGCAGGGCAAATTCCATGCATATAAAGGGTGGGTTCCGCTTTACAGACAGCCTGATACAGTGTCGATAGGCCATCTACAGGAATCACAACAATATGAAAGCCCTTGTGCCTATTGCCTACGGTTCAGAAAGTCTTGAAGCCGTAATGCTGATCAATGTCCTTCGCCGCGCCGGTGTCCGCGTCACGGTTGCCAGCACGGAACCAGAACTCGCAGTCATCGGAACCCGCGACATCACCCTCACCGCAGACGTTCTTTTTAAAGACATCGCTGATGTCGCCTTCGACTTGATCGTTTTACCCGGAGGAGAGCAAGGCTCCGTGAACCTCGGCAAGCATGGTCCGCTAATCGAAAAACTGCGTCAGCAGCGCATCGACAAGAAATGGTACGCCGCGATCTGCGCAGCGCCTGCGCTGGCTCTGTCGCCTAATGGCTTACTCGATGGCAAACAGGCGACGTGTTATCCCAGCTTCAAAGACAAACTGCTACATTTTGTGGATCAGCCAATCGTCGTCGACGGCCACTGCATCACCGCTCAAGGTCCGGCGACGGCCCTGCCCTTTGCACTCAAGCTGGTGGAGGTCCTCTGTGGCGAGGACAAGCGCAAGCTGGTTGCGCAAGGGATGTTGGTCCCTTAAACATCTGCCGCTCCTGCGCATCCATGCGCTCGCGGCATACCGTACGTCCTATACATAAAACGCCCGCTGATGCGGGCGTTTTAGATACAACTCAAGCCTCGTGCGCCATTCTGGCGCATCAGGCCTGTTGTCTTAAGCAGCCTTTTTGCCGCTGGCGACAGCTTCGTCCAGCATTTTCTTGAGTTCGCCTGACTGGAACAGATCCAGCGTGATATCACAGCCACCAATCAGCTCACCCTTCACATACAGCTGAGGGAAGGTCGGCCAGTTGGCAAACTTAGGCAGCGCGCGGTAAATCTCCTCATCTTCAAAAATATTAATGAAGGAGAACGGCACATTGCAGGCTTTCAGCGCCTGCGTTGAGCGCGCGGAAAATCCGCATTGCGGAAAATCTGGCGAACCCTTCATGTAGATAATGATCGGGTTTTCAGTAACTTGTTGTTTGATTCTTTCGAGTGCGTCCATGTGCCCTGTCCAGTAGGGGGTAGCCCAAAGCGCGCGGATTATACGCCCAGACAATTCGGATTGCTGCTGCAAGCACTTTCAAGCAATAAATCGTTTCATCTTGCTTTATCCTGCCGCGCCGTTCGGGTAACGTGGCGGCCTGTTCTGTACCAAACATACGTAGATATAGGGAAGAAATGACATGAATCCGCTGAATACTATTAAAGGGACCTTAGCTGCTGGACTCGTACTGGCCATCGTTCTGGCCGCCGTTCTCAGCCAACACACCGGCGTCAACGCCATGTTGCTGGCTCGCTGGCTGCACATCGTCGCCGGCATCACCTGGATCGGCTTGCTGTACTACTTTAATTTCGTACAGGTTCCAGCACTGGCTGACGCTGCTGCTGACAAAGGCGGCCCTGGTGGCGGCGGCATTACCAAGTACGTGGCTCCGCGCGCACTGCTGTGGTTCCGCTGGTCGGCACTGGTGACCTGGTTGTCCGGCGCTGCCTATCTGGCACACGTTGGCTGGCTCGCAGGTGCATTCACCTTCGGCGCGATTGGCACCGCTGGCCCGTACGGCAATGCAATTGGTTACGGCGCTTGGCTCGGCACCGTCATGCTGTTCAACGTCTGGATGATCATCTGGCCAAACCAGCAGAAAATCCTTGGCCTAAAGCCTGCAACCGACGAAGAAAAAGTCGTTGCTCGTCGTCGTGCTTTCCTGGCATCACGCACCAACGCTTTGCTGTCGATTCCGATGCTGATGTTCATGGCTGCTTCATCTCACGGCCTGCCGTTCTAAAGAGAGTTCAGCACCATGGCGTTAACCTTGCCAGAATTGCCCTACGGTAGAAGCGATTTGGAGCCGCATATGTCCCGCGAAACGCTGGACTATCACTATGCCAAGCACCACAAAGCTTACGTAGACAATGGGAACAAACTCATTGCCGGCACCGAATTTGAAAATATGGATCTGGACGATTTAGTTAAAAAATCTTCTGGCAAAATTTTCAACAATGCGGCGCAGGTTTGGAATCACAATTTCTTCTGGAATTGTCTGACTCCTGAGTCCAAAGCCCCGAGCAAGAAATTGGTCACTGCGCTGATCAAGCAATTCGGCGGCGTTGATGATTTCAAAAAGCAGTTCACAGAAGTTGCTCTAGCTACTTTTGGTTCCGGTTGGGCATGGCTGGTTTTGAATGCAGACGGTTCACTCGCGATTACCAGCACCACCGGCGCTGGTAATCCGTTGACCGATGGCCAGAAGCCACTGCTGACCTGCGATGTCTGGGAACACGCTTATTACGTTGACTACCGCAATGCCCGCCCAACTTATCTTGAGCATTTCTGGGCATTGGTGAACTGGCAGTTTGTGGAAAAAAATCTCGGTTAAATCTGTAAAGAAAAATGGGGCCGCTCTGCGGAGCGGCCCTTTTCTTTTTTTGAGGAAGCAGTATGACGCGGCATTTGCTGAAACTTTCGGACCTAAACGCTGCTGAAGCACAGCAGATTATTGCGCGCGCCATTGCGCTGAAGAACACACGCGATAGTAGCTACCGTCCTTTCACCGGCAAAACGCTGGCGATGATCTTCGCCAAAAATTCCACACGTACTCGCGTGAGCTTTGAAGCAGGCATGGCCAAGTTTGGTGGCCACGCGCTGTTCCTGCACTCGGGCACTACACAACTTGGTCGCGACGAACCGATCAGCGATACAGCCAAAGTGCTGTCACGCATGGTCGACGCGATCATGATTCGTAACGACTCACAGGCTGATCAAGAAGATCTCGCCGCGAACTCTCGCGTGCCAGTGATCAACGGCCTGTCGGAACTGCATCACCCCTGCCAGTTGCTCGCAGATATGCAGACTTGGTTTGAACATCGCGGCAATCCGAAAGGGAAAGTTGCTGCGTGGATTGGTGACGGCAATAACGTCTGCCACTCGCTTATCGAAGCGGCCGTTCTGTTCGATTTCAAGTTGCGCATCGCAACGCCTAAAGGCTACGAACCAGATGCCGCTATCGTCAAAGCAGCTGGCGCGCATGTGGAGATTGTTGACGGCGCAACGTTCGCCGCCAACGGTGCAGACCTGATCGTCACCGACACTTGGACCAGCATGGGCCAAGAAGCGGAGACCAAAAAACGTCTTGCCGATTTCGCTGGCTATCAAGTCGATACCGATCTGATGAAGCGCGCGAAACCAGATGCCATCTTCATGCACTGCTTGCCCGCACATCGCGGCGAAGAAGTCAGCGCTGAAGTGATTGATGGTGCGCAGTCCGTCATTTGGGACGAAGCCGAAAATCGTCTATGGGCGCAGATGGCGCTTCTTGAGTTTTTACTCGGCGCTTAAACAAGCATGAGCATTCAACTCCCTAGCTACGTCACCGACTTAAGCGAAACCGTTGCGCGCGCGTTGGCTGAAGATATTGGCAGCGGCGACGTCACTGCGCGTTTAGTTGCGGCAGATGAAATCGGCAATGCCCGCGTGATCTCACGCGAAGCGGCAGTGATCTGTGGCCGCCCTTGGGTAGATGAAGTATTTCGCCAAATTGATCCGAGCATTCGCGTTGAATGGCTTGTGGAAGAAGGCGCGACCGTAGTGCCTGATCAAAAACTCTTCACCTTGCATGGCCCCGCACGCGCATTACTCAGCGGCGAGCGCCCTGCCCTTAATTTCTTGCAGACTGCTTCCGGTACTGCAACTGCGGTGAAGCAATACGTCGATGCGATTAAAGGCACCGATACTTGCATTGCCGACACTCGCAAAACCTTGCCCGGCCTACGCAATCTGCAAAAGTACGCCGTGCTCTGCGGTGGCGGCATCAATCACCGCATTGGTTTGTACGACGGCATTCTGATTAAAGAAAATCACATTGCTGCTGCTGGCGGCATTCGTCAAGCCATTGCCAACGCGCGCGCGCTTAATGCTGGTGTGCCGTTGATGACCGAAGCAGAAACGCTTGATGAAGCACGCGAAGCGTTAGCAGCCGATGTTGATTTGTTATTGGTCGATGAATTTCCGCTGCCAGAACTCCGTGAAGCCGTCGCCCTGACGCGTGCACATCGCGCCAAAGGCGGCAAGACCGTGATCGAATATTCCGGCAGCACCACATTAGCCAACGTCCGTGGCTACGCCCAAGCGGGTGTTGATCGCATCTCGATTGGTGGCATCACCAAACATCTGCGAGCCGTTGACTTGTCGATGCGATTTGCCTGAGCACAAATCACCGCTGCGTTTGGGAATCAAAATGCCTGACCATCGCAACATACTGATCGAAACTGAACGACTCATTCTCCGCCCTACGCGGGCAGAAGACTTTGATGCATGGGCCGCTTTCATGACAGATGCAGAAGCAGCGCGCTTCATCGGCGGACAGCAAGTGCGCTCGGTCTCTTGGCGCGGCTTTCTTGCGATGGCTGGCGCTTGGGAAATCCAAGGCTTTGGAATGTTTTCTGTTATCGAAAAATCCAGCGGCCGTTGGGTTGGGCGTCTCGGCCCTTGGATGCCTGAAGGCTGGCCCGGCACCGAAGTTGGCTGGGGCATCATTCGTGAAGCATGGGGACGTGGTTACGCTGTTGAAGGCGCAATTGCAGCCATTGATTGGGCCTTCGCTAATCTCGGCTGGCATGAAGTGATCCATACGATTGCACCAGAGAACAAAGCCTCCGAGCGCGTCGCGGAAAAACTAGGCTCACGCGTTCTGCGTGACTGCAAACTTCCTGCACCCTACGAAAGCGCGCAGGTTGTCGCTTGGGGACAGTCGCGGGAAGAATGGTTGGCGCGTCACAAACCGTAAAACCAGCGGCTTTAAGTCGCCATCAAGATTTGATGTAGCCGCTCGAAATCCACTGGGTCACCGCTGGTATGCCAGGTCACTCCACCATCACTGTGATCATTGAGCAACTGCTCACGCTCCAGCACACGGCGTGTTTGTCGGGCGACGGCTTCGCCGGTATCGAGCAAAGTAATTTCTAGCCCGACGATATCTGCAATCAATGGCCGCAAGAACGGATAGTGCGTACAGCCGAGCACTAAGGTATCAGCGCCCGCACACAGTAGAGGCTCGGTGTATTGCTCCACCAATCGGCGTGGCTGATGGCCATCAAGATCACCACGCTCAACGCATTCCACTAAACCCGGACATGGCTGCGTGATCATGCGCACGCCTTGCGCGTGTTTAGCGACAAGGTTGTGAAATTTTTCGCCCGCGAGCGCTGCGCCTGTCGCAAGTACACCGACAACGCCGCTACGCGTATGCGCCACAGCAGGCTTGACCGCGGGCTCCATGCCGACGAATGGAATGGGATAGGTCGCACGCAGATGCTCAACCGCTGCGATAGTCGCGGTGTTGCAGGCCACCACAATCAGCTTGGCACCTTGCGCCAATAAAAATTCAGTGATGGCACAGGCACGCGTAATGATTTCTTCGCGTGGTTTTCCACCGTAGGGGCAATAACCACTATCGGCGTA
>JAZKEM010000136.1:0-15627 GCA_040387055.1 Pseudomonadota bacterium
GTTGCGGCGCCTTTGTTCCAACTCAGAATGTAGCCGTCGGCATCCATCATGTAGATGCCATAAACAGTGACGTTGCTGACGAGCTCGGCGTAACGCGTTGGATCGTTGCGCAACAAATGTTCGTGACGCGCAGCAGCGTATTCGCTGGCATCGGCGTTTTGGCCAATACCAAGCTCGGTCTCGTATTTAAATTCATCTGACATGCGCCAGATTCTACGCTGTGAAAGACGCGACAAGGACGAAATGCTTTTCGAGTTTGTTGAGATTTTTACACCCAACGGCGTGTGTAATTTTCATTGTTCGATAAATACACACACCGCGTCTACTCGCTTGAGCAGGGCTCAATCACAGTGCGGCTGATATTCTTGCGCCCCTTTCGCACGCCACTCCAACGCATGGATCGCATATGAACCAAGGTCTTTGGGCCGCCGCCGGTTCGTTTTTTATCTGGGGCTTGTTTCCGCTCTATTGGCGTTTGCTGTCTTCAGTGCCTCCAACACAAATCATGGCGCACCGCATTGTTTGGTGTGCCGCACTTGTCGGTGGCTTTCTCACACTGAGTAAAGGTCCGCTGTGGTGGCGCGAGGTGACTGCACAACCACGCTTGCTGGCGATGCTATGCGGCAGCGCTTTGATGATCAGCGTCAATTGGTGGCTCTACATCTGGGCCGTGAACGCAGGCCACATCGTTGAAACGAGTTTGGGTTATTTCATTAACCCACTGCTGTCCGTTGTATTGGGCGTGGTGGTCCTACGCGAGCGATTGAGCACACTGCAGTGGGCGGCAGTAGCCGTGGCAAGCGCTGGCGTGGCCTATCTCACTTTGTCTTTGGGCTCATTTCCGTGGATTTCGTTGACGCTGGCAGCATCTTTTGGCGCCTATGGCTTGCTACGTAAACTGGCCGTGGTGCCCGCGGTGGATGGCCTCGCGATTGAAAGTAGCTTGCTGCTTTTACCGGCTATCGGATTTCTATTGATGACGGAATCGCAAGGGCTCGGCAATTTTGGTCATGCCTCACTTGGCACCAGTGCGCTGCTGGTGCTGAGCGGTGTGGTGACAGCACTGCCCTTAGTGTTATTTGCATACGGCGCTCGACGCATTCCGCTTGCCACTGTTGGATTTCTGCAATACATCGCGCCGACTTTGCAGTTGCTACTGGGTGTGTTCGTGTTTCACGAGACATTCACGCATACGCATTTGGTTGGCTTTGCGTTTATCTGGGCAGCGTTGGGGATTTATATGCTCGACAGTTTGCTGCGCTCGCGGCGCGTGTCGGTTCCTGCAAGCACGTAAGGTGCGCTCTAGCCCAGCAGCACCAACAATTTATTCAGCGCGCCACGATTCGCGGCGACTGCTTTCTGCCCTGCCTGTCCCATCGCCTGTGCGCGTGCAGGGTCACGCAGTAGCTCGAGTACGGCATACGTAAGTTTAATATTGGTTGCGACTTGTTCGGCAGCGTTTGTCTCCAGCAACAAATCACGTGCGGCGACGAAGTTGTGCATCTGCGGGCCGAAAAGCACCGGCAATCCAAGCGCTGCAGGCTCCAGCACGTTGTGACCGCCGACTGGCACGAGACTGCCACCGACGAAAGCAACGTCGGCCATCGAAAAATAGATGAACATTTCGCCCATGCTATCGCCGAGCAAGACTGAAGCGCTTGGCGCTGCGCCATTTAGTGCGCTGCGGCGCTGCATGCTGAGCGTGGTTTTTTGGATGAGCTTTTCAACCGCATCAAAACGCTGCGGGTGACGCGGCACCAAAATCAG
Source organism: Pseudomonadota bacterium (assembly GCA_040387055.1). Classification (GTDB taxonomy): domain Bacteria; phylum Pseudomonadota; class Gammaproteobacteria; order Nevskiales; family Nevskiaceae; genus Stenotrophobium. The sequence goes on from JAZKEM010000136.1 coordinate 1,768, forward strand.
GCGTGCATTGGGGAAAGTCTTAATCACTTCGCGATGCACCGTTAGCGCGGCGTCTTCTTCACCTTCGTGCGTACTGGCGGCGATCCATGTGGGCGCACCATCGCGTAGAGCATGCCCGTTTGCAATCTGCTCGTCTGGCAGTGCCATATCGAACTTGATATTGCCCATAACGCTAACTTTTCTTTCGGCCGCGCCGAGCGCATGAAAGCGCTGCGCATCGGCTTCACTCTGCGCAGCAATGCGCGTGCAATCAGCAAGCACGCCCGATATAGAGCTGCGGAAACGCATATAGCCACGGAAAGAGCGCGGCGACAAACGAGCATTTGCGATGGTTAGCGGGATCTTTCGCTTTGCGAGCGCGCGGAACAGATTGGGCCAGAGTTCGGTTTCCATCACCACGACTTGTTGCGGTCGCATCCGCGTGATGTAGCGTGCAACTGCATCCGGTAAATCGTATGGCACGTAGGTATGCAAGACCTGATCGCCGAGTGCTTCACGCACACGAGCGGATCCGGTCGGCGTCATCGTGGTGACCAGCACGCGGCGCTCACCATGCCGTGCAATTAGTGCGCGAATCAGCGGCAATGCAGCCAGAGATTCGCCAACGGAAACCGCGTGAACCCAGACGGCAACGTCTTGTTCAGGGCGGTTAACAAAGCCAAAACGCTCGTTCCAGCGAAACCAATAGTCACGCAACTCAAGGCCGCGCCAAAGCAGGCGCAGCAATACGAGCGGAGCGAGTAAATAAAGCAGAAAGGTATAGAGCCAGCGCATGGAGCGAAGCATAACGGCTATGAGCAAAATATACGCCCCGGGTGGGGGTGTCGATTGTGGTCACGTTTTTATAAAATGTGACCAATGAATTCTGCACCGCCCTTTAAGAAGGCCTTTTTAGGCCCTCGTTACTGGCCAACGTGGCTGGGCTTGGCGTTGTTGTGGCTGCTGTCTTGGCTGCCTATTCCGCTGGCGCTGAACTTGGGCAAAGGTCTGGGTTGGCTGCTGGGGCGTGTGCTGCGTAGCCGTCGTCATGTCACTCGCATAAATCTGCAATTGTGTTTTCCAACGCTCGATGAAGCGACACGCGAAGACATGGTTGATGAACATTTTATGGCGCTGGGCGCGGGCGCATTTGAAGCTGCGATCGGTTGGTTTGCTCCCGACTGGCGCCTGCGTAATCGTGGCGAAGTTGTGGGCCTGGAACATTTGCACGCCGCAATGGCAGATGGCAGTGGCGTGCTATTGCTCACCGGTCATTTCACAACATTGGAAGTCGGCGCACGTTACCTGTGCCTTGCGGGCGTGAAGTTTCACGCCATGTATCGTCCGATCGACAACCCATTGATCGATTTCTTTATGCATCGCTGGCGCCAATCGCGCTCTGGCCTGCCTGCGTTGCCCAAGAACGATCTGAAAAAACTGGTTCGCAGCCTGCGCGAGGGCCACTGCGTTTGGTATGGACCGGATCAGTCGCTGGATGTGAACAACGCCGTGCATGTACCGTTTTTCAACGTGCCGACGCTGACGCTGACCGCGACGTCGAAACTGGCTGCGCTAGGTCGTGCCAAAGTGGTGCCGTATTTCCCGGCGCGCATTAATGGCCGTTATCGAGTGACCTTTCTACCCGCGCTGGAGAATTTTCCCAGCATGGACGAGGCCGCCGATGCGGCAATGATCAATCGCATGCTTGAAGAAGGCATCCGCATTGCGCCTGCGCAATATTTCTGGTCACACCGCCGTTTTAAGCATCCACCGGCCGGAATGCCCAACCCCTATGCCGCTCACTGACGCCACTTGGCGGAAAGCTTGCGCTTTCAAGAAGGATTAAGCTCTCAGTTGCGATGGATGAGATATATTAAAGTCATTGCATTCGAACGATATCATCGAGGTTTGGCGTGATTCTTAATACTCGTCGCACGGCGCTGGCCGCCATTCTGTTATTCAGCGCGCATAGCGCCTTTGCTGGCCCTGCAGATGAAGCACGGGCCCTGATGGCTCAAGGCCTCTATGTTCAGGCCTTACAGAAAATTGATCAGCACTTGGCCAAAAATCCGCAAGACGCTGAAGCGCGCTTCTCGCGCGGCATTGCACTGACCAAACTTCATCGCACGCCGGAAGCGATGAGAGCTTTCACCGATTTGACTCGCGATTACCCTCAGCTGCCTGAGCCGTACAACAACCTCGCCGTGCTTTACGCGCAACAGGGCAATTACGAAAAAGCACGTGATGCACTGGAAGCCGCACTGGCAACGCATCCCAGCTACGCCACCGCGCACGAAAATCTTGGCGACATTTACGCTGCGCTGGCTGGCGCTTCGTATAACCGCGCATTGACGCTGGATAAGAGCAATCAGGCCGTGCGCAGCAAGCTTGATCTGATCAGCCAAGTCGAGAAGCCAGTGGTCAACGCCCCTGTAGCAAAAGCCAACTCGACCAAGCCCGTTGCACCTGCGGTAACCCCAACAACCGTCGCGCCTGTTATTGCAGCACCGCCAGCTGCAGCACCGGCAGCGACTCCTGCTGCTCCTGTCGCCCCTACTGTTGCCCCCGTTGCAACGGCTCCTTCCCCAGCCAAAACTGCAAACGCTGCTGATGCGAGCACGACGACAGCCGTAACCGCACTGCTAGAAAGCTGGAGCCAGGCCTGGTCTGCCAAAGATGCACCCTCTTATCTCGGTTTTTATGCCGACGACTTTTCACCAGAAGGCGGCCAGTTACGCGCCGCTTGGGCTGAACAACGCCGTGAGCGCATCCTCAAGCCTGCACGCATCAAGGTCGGCATCAAGAATCCTAAGACCACTCGCATCAGTGATGACCGCGTCCGCGTCAGCTTTTTGCAGAGCTACCAATCAGACAACTACTCAGACTCCGTTAATAAAATTCTGGAACTCAAGCAGGTGAACGGCGCTTGGAAAATCGCCCGTGAGTACTCACGCTAAGTTGAGATCAGAACTTTAGATGCGCCTGAAACAAACATCGCGGCCAGCGCATGCGCTGGCCGCATTTTTAATGGTGGCTAGTGTCTGCGCATCTGCTGCAGATTTGAGTCCCGAGCAACAACTGCTGTCTGCTGTTGCCAAGATGAAGAGCGGCGACGCCGATGGTGCGCGCACTGCGCTACAGGACCTCACTCAACGCCTGCCTAATTTTCGCTTAGCGAAACAAATTTACGGCGAGCTGCTGTCATCTATGCCGGGTGGCACACTGATCGACACGCAGGGTGATCCTCGCCTTAGCGACCTCACCGAAGAAGCGCGTCTGCGCGCGCTTGGCGACAAGGCCGTGCCGCCTCCGGGCTATGTGCCGAATTCTGTTTTGCAGCTTGATTCAGAACACCCCTTTTTCATCGTGGTGGATCTGCCCAAAGCGCGGCTGTATTTGATGCAGAACAATAAAGATCGCGAGATGACGTTGGTGCGCAATCATTACGCCAGCATCGGTCGTAATGGTTACGGCAAACAAAGCTCTGGCGATCTACGTACACCGATCGGCATCTATCACATCACTGGTTGGTTGCCGAAAATGCACTTGCCCGATCTTTATGGCGAAGGTGCCTTCCCCCTGAACTATCCCAATCTTTGGGATCAGTTCAACAGCCGCAGCGGCTATGGCATCTGGCTGCATGGCGTTCCTAAAGATACTTATGTGCGTGCGCCGCGTTCTAGCGAAGGCTGCGTGACGATGTCCAACGATGATCTCTTAGCGCTCAAGCCCTACATCGTTGCGGGCGATACCCCGGTGATTCTCAGTGATTCGTTGGAGTGGGTGCCACCAGATCAAATCAAAGACGAGCGCGAACAATTTTTGGCGCGGCTTGAGGATTGGCGCGACAAGTGGGCTCAACGCAATACCGAAGCGTATCTGGCGTATTACGGTCAGGGCTTCACCACTGAAGGGATGAATTTTGCGCAGTTCGCAGCGCATAAAGTGCGCGTGAACAGTTCGAAGAAATTTATTGACGTGAAACTGCGTCACATCAATTTGTTCCGCTATCCCGGCGCAGGCGAGCCAATGATGCTGGCTGAGTTCACGCTGGATTATCGCAGCGATAACTTCTCTTCGACATCGGTAAAACAGCAGTATTGGCGTCAGGATAAAGATGGCAACTGGAAAATTTTCCGCGAGGAAAATCGCTAGCAGCGAGTGATGTTGTTCGCTGCTACGTAAGCACGCTTGGAATTACGGCGTCGCTGTTGCCGTCGTGGGCTCAAGCGGCTTTTCGAGTTTGCTGTATTCCGCTGGTGGGCGCTTAGGTAAATTCTTTTCCAGCCACACCAACATATCACCCCAGATTCGCTGTGCCTGTGAAGGCGTCGGCATCTGGCCGGCGCTTGGCAACTCCAAAGTAATCACCGGCACACTCAAGTTCATGCCGGCAAAATTTCCGAGTGAGCCAGGGTAAGTGCCCAACAACTGCAAAGACAGAAAACCAAATTTCTGCGGTGGTTTCTGCGGACCATCAAAATCGAGCACGCCGTATGGCGCGTGCACACTCACAATCACGTCTGGCTGAAACTCTTTGAGTGTTTCCATCAAGCCACGTGACTCAGGCTCGGATAAAGCTTTAGGACCTGGGTAACGTCTCGGATCTTTGCGCGCTTTGGTCTTCCAATACTGCAACGCATCGGATTTCCAATTGAGCGTCGGAAAATTACGATTGAGATCGACGCCATTGGCGTTGGTGCGAGTCGCTGGGCTCACCAGCAAACCATCAGGATTCAAACAGGGCATCACGCGCCATTCGAATTGCTGAAATTTCTCGGTATCGAGTCGGCGCATCCAATCGAACACAATGCTGACTGCGGACAGTTCATCGCCGTGAATGCCGCCGAGCAGCAGGACGCGATAAGGCTTGGGACCTTGCGGTGTGCGTGCGGTGTAATCGCGATACAGAATCGGCTGACCGCGAACGCTGGTGAAAGAGCTCGCCTTGAGTCCGCTTTGCTGACAGTAAGCAACATTGACGCTACGCAGCTTGGCGCCCAATAACTCGCAAGCGCGCTCCATCGACACCGCAGGTGCCGCCATCGCGAGGCCACTGGTGCAAACAAAAAACCCGGCGGTGAGCCGGGCGATCTGCGAAATTTTCAACACTTACTTTCCTTTGCGTTCCGCGCGGACTTTGGCGATCAAGAAATCAACAACCTTGAACGTTTGCTCCGGGCCGCCTGCCATGGCGACATTAGTGGTGTACTTTCCGCCAACAACAATTGCTGGAACGCTAGCCATGCCATAGGTCTTGGCCAGATTCTCTGCGCGGTTCACTTTCATGCCAACAGCGAAACCGTTGAAGGTGTTATTGAACACATCAGGCAGAACGCCTGTGGTGCCAGTGAAGAACGACTGCAACGTAGCCTGCGTGAACAGCTGCTGGTGCTGCTCGTGAATGGCGGTGAACAAAGGCTTATGAATCTTGGCCGACAGACCAAGCACTTCAGCCGTGTAAAACGCCTTGCTGTGAATAATGCCTTCTTCGCGGCCGAGGCTGTTCGGGACTTGTACGAAATCCACATCAGCCGGCTTGGTTACGCGCCAGCGATCCACAAAGCCATCGAGGTGATAGCAGTGTGGGCAGCCGTACCAGAAGAATTCGTCGACTTCGATGCGCTTGGCATTGGTCGGCTCCTGGACTTCGCGAACCTTTTTGAAATGCGTGCCTTCCTTGTAATCAGTCGCCGGCGCTGCCGCCGAGCAAGCGATAGGCAACGCAACAAAAACGCTAACCAGAAAACGAGTAAGCAGACGCATGGGAATCCTTTTTTAGATTACTGCAGGCCGTTGATGTAAGACGCCAACGCTGCCATTTCCTTGTCGCTGAGTTTGGCGGCGATGGTCGCCATCATCTTGACATTGCCTTCAGGCAAAGATTCCGTCGAAGTGCCATGCAAACGCTGCAAAGCTGCCAGCGTGTAATCAGCGTTCTGGCCGCCAATGCGTGGATAGCCAACCGATGGCTGGCCCGCGCCCTTAGGGCCGTGGCAAGAAGCGCAAGCCGGAATGCCGCGAGCAGCATCGCCAGCGCGATAGAGCTTGTTGCCGATAGCTACGGAGTCCTTGTTGGCAAGGCCTGGGCTCAGCTTGAGCGTGGCGTAGTGCGCAGCAAGATCCTTCATGTCCTGATCAGACAGGTTTGCAACCTGGCCGGCCATGATTGGATTCTGGCGCTTGCCGCTCTTGAACGCGCTGAGCTGTTCATAAACGTACTTGCTGCTCTGGCCTGCGAGCTTGGGATAGATCGCTGCGCTACCGTTACCGGTAGGGCCATGGCAGGCACCGCAAACTGCGGCTTTGGTCGCGCCAGCAGCGGCGTCGCCCTTCACAAAAAGATCTTTAGCGGCGCCTTCGGCAAAAGCGGCAAAGGGCACAGACAGGGCAAGAGCAAGCAAAACGCGCTTCATTGATGAGGCTCCATATAAAGCTTTTGTTGTATCGGCTGGCATGCGTCCGGCAAAAGGCGCACGAATCCGGTTTAGTTCGGCGCAAATATTACACCAACAGGGGATTCCAATGCCTCTCCCGCGCGGCTTGGGCCCCGAAATTGTGCCCATTTCCGTTAAGCTGCCGCCATGACCTCAGCCGCAATCAATCCTTTCGCCCGCGCGGAATTCCGCATTTCCTGCGCCGACCTACAGCAATTACCCCGTGATGAGCAGCCCGAAATCGCTTTTGCCGGCCGCTCTAACGCAGGCAAATCCAGCGCGCTCAACACGATCTGTAACCATAAACAGCTCGCGCGAGTCAGTAAGACGCCGGGCCGCACCCAGCTCATTAACCTGTTCGAGATCCCCAATATCGGCCGATTTGCCGATTTGCCCGGATATGGCTACGCCGAAGTCCCCGCCGCCATGCGCAAAGGCTGGGGCAAGCTAATTGGCAACTATGTGGATGTGCGCACCAATTTGCGCGGTATTGTCCTGATTATGGATATCCGCCATCCCATGACCGATTTCGACACGCAGATGTTGGACTGGGCGCAACAAGCCGCACGACCTGTTCACATCTTGCTGACCAAGGCCGACAAGCTCGGCTTTGGCGCAGCCAAGAACCAGCTGCTGAAAGTGCGTCGGGAACTCGAAGTCTATGAGCAGCGTCCAAGCATCCAGCTGTTTTCCTCGCAAGAAAAAACCGGCCTGGAAGAAGCGATCAACGCGATCTTGACGCTGATGGGTCACGCCCCCGCCACGAGCTAACTCTGCGAACGATGGAAATCCTGCATTTCGCTAAAGACAAAACCCCGACGGTTCTGACCGACACCGAGCACCTGCCGGAAGACGGTTTGCTCTGGGTCGATTTCTGCCGGGATGAAGCACAACACTGGGAATGCTGGGCCGAACCGCTGATTGGCGTGCCGATTGAGCCGCAACACGTCGCCGATAGTCACAACCCCACGCACCCGTCGTTTTTTGACGGCACGCTGGATTACGACATGTTGATGTTCCAAGGCTTGGGCCCAAGAGACCGTCTCTTTCCTTTGGAAACACGCACCGCTGCATTCTTTATGTTTGAGCGCGTGCTGATCACGATCCACGCTGTAGACAATGTCAGCATGGGCCTCGCGCGCAAAAAAATGCTGGAAGGCCGTGGCAAACCACCCGATAGCGTTTTGAAAATTGCGCACACGGTTCTCGACACCATGGTCGATCGCTTTCTCAAAATTCGCGAACCACTCGACGCGTATTTCACCGAGCTACAAGACGAACTGCTCGACCCCGCTAGCAAAACGGATGACTGGCGCACGCTACTCGCCGGCCGTCGCATGGTGCGCAAGCTGGAATGGTTGTCAGAAAATCAGTTGGAAGCAATTGATGCCTGGCGCCGCGGCACGCGCTGCGATTGGAGCGCGAATGAAGAAGTGCGTATGCGCGATCTGAGCGAGCATGTTGATCGCCTGCTCGATCATGCGCGCGATCAGGAACGCGATATCGAATCCGCCGTGCAGCTGCACTTCTCGTCGGTGACGCATCACACCAACAAGATTGTGCAAACGCTGACGGTGTTGTCCGCCATCTTCTTCCCGCTGACGTTGATCACGGGCATCTACGGCATGAACTTCGACAACATGCCAGAACTGCATTGGCACTACGGTTATTTCTTTGCGCTAGGCCTGCTCGTCAGCATCGGCGGCGCATTGCTGTTTTTGTTTAAACGACGCGGATTTTTCTAACCCAAAGTCGGCCACGTCTCGAAAGCGTAGTCGAACGAATCATAGAACAGATGATCCGCATCAAGCCCCGCTGCAAGAAAAGCGCGCTTGCCCGCCTGCACCATCACCGGCGGCCCACAGAGATATAGCTCTTGCTCCACTAGTGTCGGATAAGCGCGCAACACCGCTTCGTGCACAAATCCTGTTTCACCCTGCCAATCAGCATTTGGCTCAGTCAGCACTGGCGTGTACCGAAACTGCGGGTACTGCTCCGCCCACGCACGCACCTCAGCATCCATATACAAATCATCTTGCGCACGACCACCCCAGAACAGATGCACACTGCGTGCGCTGTGCTTGGGTAAAATTTCTTCCAGCATCGCCTTCGCCGGTGAAAACCCGGTGCCACCAGCCATCAGCACGATAGGTCGCTGCGAATCTTCGCGAATGTAAAACGCACCGAGCGGCGCTTCCAATCGCAGAATCGCTTTCTCTGGCATTTCTTCCAGTACCCATTTAGCGAAACGTCCGCCGGGCGCAATGCGCAAATGCAATTCCAAGGTTTCCGCATTCGGTGCATTAGCGATGGAGAAGCTGCGCCGACGGCCATCCTCCAACAGAATATCGAGATACTGGCCCGGCAAATACCGAAGATTGTCGCCCTTGGGCAGCTTCAACATCAGTTGAATCACGTCATGCGAGAGCATGCGCTTGTACATCACACGCGAAGGCAATTTGCGTGGACGCAGTTCTTCAATCTGTGGCGGCTGGTGTAAATCAATCGTCAGATCGCTTTTGGCGCGTGCGAGACACATCAAGATGTAACCCGCATCTATCTCGCCTTGCGACAAGGCTGCTGGCGCAAAGGGATATTCCACTTCTCCTGCAGTTAACCGCACACGGCAAGAGCCGCAACCACCGCTCTGACAACCAAATGGCAGTGCAAGATGCTGACGCAGTCCAGCCGCGAGCAAAGTCTCGCCCTCATCAACACTAAAGCTGACAGGGCGGTCGACAAGATAGACTTGGTGCGTCATGGAAAATTCTAAACCTGCCCTTAAAGATGTTTTGCCAGCGCGCACGCTGATTGTCGGCTGCGGCGACGTTGGACTTCGCGTCGCTCAGCGACTACTGACGATGGGCCGCGAGGTTACCGGAGTGGTGCGGTCGGATCAAAGTGCTGCCGACCTCACGCGAGCCGGCGTGGCTGCGCTGCAGATCAATCTTGATACTGAGGCTCCGCCTGCAATTGCGCCACTGCTCTTCTGGTTTGCACCGCCATCGAATGCTGGCAATAGTGATTTACGCCTGCGCCGCTTTCTTGAGGCACATCGCGATACCACTATACGCATCGTCTATATCTCGACCTCTGGTGTTTATGGCGATTGCGAAGGACGTTGGATTGATGAAGATGCGCCGCTGCAGCCGATCAGCGCACGTGCGCAGCGTCGCCTTGATGCCGAGCAGGCACTGGCTGCCTGGGGCGGCGATTATGTAATTTTGCGCGTGCCCGGCATCTACGGCCCGGGCCGTTTGCCAGTGGAGCGACTGCAGAAAAATTTGCCGGTGGTGCGCGCTGAAGAATCGCCATTCACCAACCGCATTCACAGCGATGATCTGGCTGAAGCCTCACTGCACGCCGCCGCATACGGCACACGTGCTGCGGCTTACAACATCAGCGACGGCAATCCGACCACGATGTGTGATTACTTCACGCGATGCGCAGCGATGCTCGACTTGCCAGCGCCGCCGCAAGTTTCGATGGACGAAGCACGGCGCGTTTTCACACCCGCGATGTGGTCGTTCATGGAAGAGTCCAAACGCCTCAAGAATGACCGCATGCTGCAGCAGCTTGTATTTACCCCACAGTATCCCGATCTTGCACGCGGACTTGCGCATTGCATCAGTACTTGAACGCTTGCATCTTCAATGTCAGATTAGTCTTACAGCCCTCGCGCGGTCGTGTTCTTACCCCGCTGGTTGTGGATATTTTTAGTGCTATATAAGCACCTTCGAAGCGTCGCAGATCGTGCGTCTATGCCGCTTTAGCTTTCACCACAAAGTATTTTTGAAGGAGTTACACGCATGAGCATGATGAAAGAGTTCAAAGATTTCGCGATGCGCGGCAACGTCGTCGATCTCGCCGTTGGTGTTGTAATCGGCGCAGCCTTTGGCGCCATCGTGACTTCGCTGGTAGGTGACGTGGTGATGCCGGTCATCGGCATGGCGACTTCTGGCGTTGATTTCTCCAAATCGGCACTGGTGCTTCAAGAAGCTTCTGCAGATGGCAAAACCCCTGCAGTACTACTGTCCTACGGTAAGTTCCTGCAGGCCGTCATCAACTTTGTGATTGTCGCGTTCGTGATCTTCCTCGTTGTTAAGGCCATGAACTCAGTTAAGAAAAAAGAAGCGGCGGCGCCTGCGGCAACGCCAGCACAGGAAGTTCTGCTTGCTGAAATTCGCGATCTGCTGAAGAAAAAGTAGCTCGCACTTGGTTCTTAAAAGCCCCGCATTGCGGGGCTTTTTTTGTTATGGCCAGGATGGCCTGTACCCCACGGGCGCATGGATGCGCAGGAGAGGGGTTGTCGGCGCAGCAATCCATCGCTAGACACTCGCCTAAGTTCGTGCAGAATTCATTTTCAGTTTTGAAATAATGCTGGAGCAGCAATGAAAGTCGAAGGCAACATCGCATTCACCATCATCGAGCAAAGCGCCGAGCGCGTAGTGTCTGAAATGCCTGTACAAGCCGGCATCAAGAATCCATATGGAACCGTACATGCAGGCGCAACGCTATGGTTCGCTGATGTCACCGCGACGGTGCTTGTAATGGGCAAGGGCGACGCGAACGAAGGAATGAAAGGATTTCCGCTGGCAATCAATCTCAACGCCAACCTGATCGGCAATCAAACCGAGGGAACGTTCAAAGCGGTTTCAACCTTTGTAAAACGCGGCCGCACGGTTAGCGTGGTGCGCACCGAGGTGACTGGCGCCGATGGCAAACTGATTGCCGACGTCACAACGAATCACATTCTGTCTAAGTAAACCTTCGCACGCTGGCCTTGCGCCAGCGTGCGATGCGCGGTTATTCCTTCGGAAACAACACTACGCGACGGCCCGCTTCTAGCGTCTCAACCTTGACGTTGGGACGCAGCTTCGCCATATCTTCGAAGAAAGCATTGAGGCGAACGCCAACTGGGAAAGGCTTCAGCGGTTCGTCCAGCGGCAGTGTGAAATCATCCCAATGCGTTGGGATCACGCGAGTGGAACCGACGGCGTCGACGGTTTCATGCAGATAAGTTTTCATGTCGCCGCGAATAGCGATGCCGAGGAAGGTAACGTCTGCCTTGCGCCCGGCCAGTTCACCTTCAAGGACTCCAGCGCTACCGTGATGCAAGACGTTGCCGCGCGGATGCTGGATCAAAATCGCGTAAGTGCCGCCCTGCTTGTAATCGAGATAACGGGCAGGTGGCGCGAGGGCTTCTTGGATATCACCGGTCGGATTACCACCCGTTGCACCTGCGTGTTTGCTGCGAATAAACGTAATCGTGAAAGGGCCGACCTTCATGTCTTCGCCGTTTTTCACAACGCGCAGTTGCGTCACCGGCAAACCGTTGCCGCGACCGATAAAGGCAGTGCTGGTTGAGCCAAACAGGGGTGCGCCAGTTAATTTGGCAACGATACCTGCATCCATGGCGTGATCGTAGTGCGAGTGTGAAACCAGCACGGCATCGAGCTTCTTGATGCCCGCGCCATCCAGCCAACGCTTGATCAAAGCCTCATCTGGCGCGATAGGCTGATTACTCAGCATTTTGATAAAGCCAGGCGGGCGCGTGAAGAAAGGATCAACCATCACGGCGTGTTCGCCGTCACTGATCAGCACTGCGGTGGTGCCAAACCAGGTGGCGTAGAGCGCCGGTGCAACGAGCTGTTTGGGGGTGGGATCTGGATAGCGATGCGCTGCAACCTGATCCATGCCTGGGCGATAGTGAAACGCGGCAGCGATCGAGGCGCCGATCAGCACTAACAATAAAACAAAGAAACGAAGAAACGGACGGCGCTTTTTCTTGCTGGTCATTGGCTCATCTGGCGTCTTGGTGAAGGCGCCTAGTCTGCCATTTTTGTATTGCTTTGCTACGACAATCTTTAATGTTGTAGCGCGAGGTGCCCCTCAAAGCGATTCTGCGTGCCAACAGAATGGTGGCGGCAGCTACTGAAACGCTGCTCACCGAGTCGGGTCAGGACAAATTCCAGACCGCCGTGGTGGCTCTGCGTTTCAAGGCAGTGGCTCTCGATCATTTCACGGATTGCATCGCGCATATTTGCGTTGTGCAGGCCCGACGCATTCCACACCGTCGAGATTTCTGCCAATGACAATTTTTCACCGGCTGACTTGCCGTCAAAAACTTGTGCCAGCGCCTGCTCTAAAACGTTTTCTGAGATCATCATGTTCTGTCTCCAATGAGCCGATCAGTTCCGTCTGATCTGTGTGCATTGAAGCAGACCTTTTATGTAATTCACGTAGACAAATCGCACTTTGAGACCACTACGAGACAGCTGGCATAAAACGACGGATGAGTGGCACGTCGTGCAGTTCACCACGCCGTACGTCGGACAATAATTTCCTCGTAATGGGATGAAACGCGCAGCGTATACCCCATCTGTAGCGCGATGGTCTTGTGGCGTGAATGGATTGCGCGGTGTCGCCAGGTGTAGCGACGACAATCTTCAATGTCGCGTTGCGCGACGATCCGCGAAGCGGACTAAACCATCCCTCAAGGCAACCCTAATTTCGCGCTTGCCATCCAAGCGCTTTTGCAAGTCGTCTTCGCAATACAGGCAAATATAGAACCGAATCGCGCCATGCTCGGTCAGAACGTAGAACAAATTATCCAGATCGTTTTGGACAACTAAATAATTCCGTTCAACCATTGCCTGGAGTGCATCACTCAGATCAGATCTGCGTAATCCCACCCCTTTCCAAGCAATAGCAATGTCGTCAAGCGCCATGCGAGTACCGGCTGGCTTTCCGTCAAAAACCTGCGCTAATGCTTGCTCTAAAACATTTTCTGCGATTAACACGGCTGCCCCTTCAATTCACAATCCAATCCCTGTGATCGGCGTGCATTGAAGCAAAGCTTTTGTTCGCTGTATTTAGATAAAAATCACTCGTCGCCTACGTGAGGCGCTTAAGAGCCAATAGACAAAAAGTACTAGAGCGCCAGCCGTCGCACGTCCGACAGCAACTTGACCAGCAATACGATGAAACGCGCAGCGAGCGCACCATCAATGACACGGTGGTCATACGACAACGATAGCGGCAACATCAAACGCGGCTGGAACGCTTTGCCATCCCACACCGGTTTTATCTGTGCGCGTGAAGCACCAAGAATCGCAACTTCTGGCGCATTCACGATCGGGGTGAAGTGACTACCGCCGATACCGCCGAGTGAAGAAATAGAAAAGCAGCCGCCCTTCATATCGTCAGGCTTAAGCTTGCCATCACGCGCTTTCTTGGCTAGTTCGCCGCATTCTTTCGCAAGCTGGGCGACGCCTTTTTTATCGACATCACGAATCACCGGCACTACGAGACCGTTCTCGGTATCTGCGGCAAAGCCAACGTTGAAGTACTTTTTCAGAATCAGGCTTTCACCATCAGGTGCCAGCGAGCTGTTGAACTCTGGATAAGCTTCGAGTGCTTTCGACACTGCTTTCATGATGAA
>JAZKEM010000137.1:0-13838 GCA_040387055.1 Pseudomonadota bacterium
AGGTTGGCGCAGCCACCGAAGTCGAAATGAAAGAAAAGAAAGCCCGCGTTGAAGACGCTCTGCACGCAACCCGCGCAGCTGTGGAAGAAGGCATCGTGGCTGGCGGCGGCGTGGCATTGGTTCGCGCTTCCAAGACCTTGGAAAAGCTCAAGGGTGCAAACGACGACCAGACGGTCGGCATCAACATCCTGCGTCGCGCTATTCAGGAACCACTGCGCATGATCGTGCGCAACGCTGGCGAAGAGCCATCGGTGATTCTGAACAAGGTTGCCGAAGGTAAGGGTTCGTTCGGCTACAACGCCGGCACGGGCGAGTACGGCGACATGATCGAAATGGGCATCATCGACCCAGCTAAGGTTACCCGCCTGGCGCTGCAGAACGCAGCCTCGGTTGCTGGCCTGTTGCTGACCACCGAAGCCATGATTGCTGAACTGCCTTCTAAGGCTGAAAGCGCACCAATGGGTGGCGGCGACGGCGGCATGGGCGGTATGGGCGGCATGGGCGGTTTCTAAGCTCTGCTCTCAAGCTAAAGAGTTGTAAAAAGCCAAGGCTCCGGAAGGGGCCTTGGTTTTTTTATGGCCGAAACAAGTGCTGGACGTCCGCGTCCTTTAAAATGGCAATCTCAAATTCTCGCGAGCTGCCCATGAAGCCAATTTCTCTCACTCAATTCCTGATCGAAGAACAGCGTGCCAAAGGCCAAATTAAGCCTGATCTACGCCTGTTAATCGAAGTCGTCGCCCGCGCTTGCAAGGCGATCTCGATTGCTGTCGGTAAGGGTGCATTGGGCGGCGTGCTCGGCGATGCCGGCACTGGCAACATCCAGGGTGAAGCACAGAAGAAGCTGGACGTGCTCTCTAACGAAATTCTGCTGGAAGCCAACGAATGGGGCGGCCACGTGGCTGCACTGGCTTCCGAAGAAATGGATCACTCGTATCCGATCCAGAACGAACAGTGCAAGGGTGGCTACCTGCTGGTATTCGATCCGCTCGACGGCTCCAGCAACATCGACGTCAACATTTCTGTCGGCACCATCTTCTCAGTGCTGAAAGTGCCGGAAGGCGTGACCAACCCGGGTGATGATGCGTTCTTGCAGCCCGGCACCACGCAGGTTGCAGCGGGTTACACCGTGTATGGCCCCAGCACGATGCTGGTGCTGACGGTGGGCAGCGGCGTTAATGTCTTCACACTCGATCGCGAACTCGGCAGCTTTGTGCTGACCCAGCGCAACGTCAAGATTCCAGAAGACACCAAGGAATATTCCATCAACGCTTCCAACGCGCGCTTCTGGGAACCGCCAGTGCAGCGTTACATCACCGAGCTTCAGGCCGGCAAAGAAGGCCCACGCGAGCGCGACTTCAACATGCGTTGGGTGGCATCGATGGTCGCCGATGTGCATCGCATCATCACGCGCGGCGGCATCTTCATGTACCCGATGGACTCCAAGACCAAAGCGCAGGGCGGCAAACTCCGTCTGCTCTATGAAGCAAACCCAATGAGCATGATTGTTGAGCAGGCCGGTGGTGCAGCGACAACGGGTCGTGAACGCATCCTTGATCTTCAGCCAAGCAAACTGCACCAGCGCGTGCCGGTGATCATGGGTTCGAAGAATGAAGTGGAGCGCGTGACCGGTTACCACAAGTAACGATACGTAATAAAAAAGCCTCGCACTGCGAGGCTTTTTTAGTTGTGCATCAGATTGTTTTCTGCAACACCGGCACTAATAAGCGCACTGTGAAAAGGCCCAGAACCGTAGCGAGTAGCGACCCGCTCACGTGAATAAAAATTTCAGCAAAGCCCCAAGCAATGCGGCCGTTCATGAATGAGGTGACGGTTTCCAGCGAAAACGTTGAGAACGTTGTCAGGCCACCGCAGAAGCCGGGAATTAAGAACAGTCGCATGTTCTGCGACAAGCCCAGATCGGCTGTTACTGCGCCAGCGGCCAAGCCAATGATATAGCCGCCGATGATATTGGCTGCGAGTGTGCCGAGCGGGAGCGAAGGCAGGATCGCATTCATGCGCAGACCAATCAGCCAGCGCAGAACGCTGCCAGCAAGGCCGCCTGCGCCAACAGCGAGTAGTGCGATGAGGTTCATGTCATTTGATCCTTCTATCGTGCTCAACCCATTCAGGCCCGCGCATCAAATTTAAAATGCGCGCTCATGTCTTCATAGAACTTGCGATCTTCGTCACTCACCGCTGGCGGCGTGACAATCTGTAGCGTGATGAACTGATCACCCGGCGTTGTGCCGGGCAGGCCGCGACCTTTGAGTCGCATCTTCTTGCCGCCCTGCGTACCCGCAGGCAGATTGAGTTCAACGGTGCCACCTAGGGTCGGCACTGGCAGCTTGGTGCCGAGCGCGGCTTCCCACGGGGCGAGATTTACATTGCAGCTGATGTCGCGGCCTTCCACCTTGAACTGTGGGTGTGCGGCGAACTCAATTTCCAACAGCAAGTTGCCACCGTTGCTGCCTTGTTCTGCAAGGCGAATGGTTTGGCCACTAGTGATGCCTTTGGGAATCTTCACATTCAGATTGCGGCCATTGCTCAGGCTAATCGCGCGGTTGGCACCGTTGTAAGAATCTTCAAGGCTGATGCTGATGCGTGCGCGCGTATCTTCTGGCGGCGCAAAGCCACCACCACCGAACCCGCCGCCACCCATACCACCGCCACCAAATAGCGTGGAGAAGAAGTCAGAGAAGTCACCCGGATCAGCGCCTGCATGGCCACGGCGACCGCGGCCGCCACCGCCAAAATTCCAGCCCGGTGGTGGTTGAAAGCCACCATTGCCGCCGCGATAGTTAGCGCCGAGCGAGTCGTAGGCCTGACGTTTTTTCTCGTCACCGAGAACTTCGTTGGCTTCGTTAACCTCTTTGAATTTGTCTTCAGCGCCCTTCGCTTTGTTCTTGTCCGGATGAAATTCACGGGCAAGTTTTCGATAGGCGCGCTTGATCTCGTCCGCCGTTGCCGTGCGCGGAACGCCAAGAATCTTGTAATAGTCTTTGTAATCCATATGTACAGGATAGCGAAAGCCCGCGCACCCTACGACTGTCGCAAGGTGAACGGGCTACAGACTTCGTTAAAAGTAGCGCTGTGCCTAGGGAAACACAGCGCTACGCCGTCAAGCGTTAGTGCGTTACCGTAATCCGGCGAGGCTGAACTTGCGCACGTTTGGGGATCACGATCTCCAGAACGCCGTTCTTGCCCGTGGCAGAAACTGCGTCGCCATCGGCGGTATCCGGCAGCGTAAAGACGCGCTGGAAGCGACCGCTGTTGCGTTCGAGGCGACGGCTTTCGACTTCAGCATTTTCCGCACGCGCTTCACGCACGCCGCTGAGTTTGAGCACGCCTTTCTCTAGTGTAATTTCAACATTGGCCAGATCAACGCCGGGGACATCGGCGTAAATCACAAACTTGTCTTTGTATTCTTCAATGTCAACGGATGGTGCCCAATTGGCGTCGTTGGCGCTGGTGTCATAAGCCTGATTCACTTGCTTGAGCCATTCACGCTGCGCGGCCCAAGGATAAAAACGTAATGCGGTCATTGCGAAATCTCCTGAGTTGAAAGAACGGGACCATTCCCGGATGACTAAAAGATGGGTGATCGATAAAAATTTTCAAGAGCTGCGCGTTAAGATATCGCGGTATTGAATTTCGCTTAGGAGCACCCATGAACTGGTCCGTCTTGTTGCAGTCCGGCGGCTTGCTGGTGTTGTCGAACATCTTCATGACGTTTGCCTGGTACGCGCATCTGCGCGATCTCAATGGCAAACCGTGGTTTGTTGCCGCGATGATCTCTTGGGGCATCGCCCTGTTTGAGTATCTGTTGCAGGTGCCAGCGAATCGCATTGGCTATACCGCGTTGACCTTGCCGCAACTCAAGATCATGCAAGAGGTGATCACGCTCATCGTGTTCGTGCCCTTCGCGATTTATTTTATGAAGACGCCGCTTAAGTGGGATTACCTCTGGGCTGCGTTATGTATGTGCGGTGCGGTGTATTTCATTTTTCGCAGTTGATTGGTCTGCAACTAAAAAGCCCCGCAATGCGGGGCTTTTTGTTGAACGATGATCAGAGCAAATATGGCAACAGCCACCAAGTTCGATTCTTGTAATCCGCCCAGTCTGGATAGCGCGACATGCTGGCTTCTTTCATCACCATATTCACAGCAAAGATGCCGCCCCAAATGTAGGCCAGCCAAACCCAAGGTAGCCAGTGGCAGACCATCATGGCGAAAGAACCGTAAATCATCATTTCGCCCAAATAATTCGGATGGCGAATGTGTTTATGCATGCCGTCCATGATCAAGCCGCGCTTCACTCGCAGCGTGAAATATTTCTGTGCGTCGGCTGCAATCATGATGGTGCTGCCGAACATGCATAGCGACATGCACAGGCAATACCAGGCCAAATCAGGCAGGGGATAGTGTGGCTGCGCGGTTCCGGAAATCAGCAGCCAGCCAAAGCTCCAGTACATCGCGAGCGCAAACATGGCGTATAGCGAGCTGCCGATAGTGATGCGCTTTTGCCAGCCGGGATCAGGAAAGGTCAGATCTTTTAACAGCCACGTCAGTCCATAGGTGCCGTGCATGGCCAGATAAACCCACGCAGCGGCTGAAGTCGCCGCGGGTGTTTTATCCGCGTAGAACCACATCAGAAAGCCGAGAAAGAAAAACGTACCGGCCTTCTGGGCGTTGATGACCCAGGCAAACTTGAGTGGGCGCGGGCCGCCGCCCAGATCGTGCAGCATGTAGTCGTTAAAGCGCCGCAATATAGCGGCCCATGCGGGCGGTTTTGTCGGGGTAACAGCAGAACTTGCAGTGGGCGATGTGCTGGACATGCGGCGACTCCTAAAGTCTATGAACTGACGTTACTCTATGCGTCAAAGAAATATAAGCGAGGACGGGGACTTGTGATTTCTGCAGCAGAGTATCAGCAGCAAGATGGTCTGGCGCTGGCAGAGCTAGTGCGTAAAAAAGAGGTAAGCCCCGCGGAATTGCTAGAGGCTGCACTGGCGCGCAGTGCGCAGGTCAATCCCAAGATCAATGCCATTGTTACTCCAATGCACGAAATCGCGCGCGACCGTGCCAAACAGGATCTGCATGGCTCCTTTGCTGGGGTGCCATTTCTACTCAAGGATATCCAAGAGGATTACGCGGGGGTAACTACCTCGGCGGGTAGTCGTGCGTTTCAGAATTATCGACCCAAGCAGCACGCGCACTTTGTGCAGCGTTTACTCGATAGCGGCGTGGTGGTGTTTGGCAAAACCAATACACCGGAGTTGGCGCTTAAAGGTACGACGGAGCCAGAACTTTTTGGTGCAACGCGCAACCCTTGGAATCTGGATCACAGCACGGGCGGCTCCAGCGGCGGTTCTGCGGCTGCGGTTGCTGCAGGCATTGTGCCGATTGCGGGTGCCAGTGATGGCGGCGGTTCAATTCGTATTCCCGCTGCTTGCTGTGGTTTATTCGGATTCCGCCCTTCGCGTGGACGTGTGGGTTCGGGCCCTGCGTTTGGTGAAGTGTGGGAAGGCGCATCAAGCGAACACGTGATCACACGCAGTGTGCGCGATAGCGCCGCCATTCTCGATGTGTTGCAAGGTGCTAACAGTGGCGATCCCTTCCGTATTGCGCCGCCAGAGCGTTCGTATCTGGAAGAGACGCGACGAGAACCGAAGAAATTGCGTATCGCTTTTTCTACACGCTCACCGATTGATATGGGCGTTAATCCTGAATGCGTCAACGCCGTGCAAGACACTGCACGTTTGTTGGAAAGCATGGGCCATACCGTTATTGAAGATGCGCCGAAGATTGATGGGCATGCAGTAGCGGAATGTTTCTTGAAAATGTATTTCGGCCATGTTGCAGCAACGGTTGCATCTGCTCGAAGGCTCACGGGTGCGCGTGAGAGTGTTTTTGAATTGGATACACGCGTACTTGCGTTGATGGGCCGTAGCCTGCCTGCAGGTGAGTATGTGGAGGCGCATGCACGTTGGAATGAATTTGCACGGGCGCTGGGTGAGTTTCACCAGCAATACGATGTGTATCTCACGCCAACGTTGGCACAGCCTGCTGCACGTATTGGTTCGCAAATAACGCCGCTGGCTGAGCGTATTGGGGTATGGCCTTTGCTCGCGATGAATCTTGGCAGGGGACTCCTGCGTTCTGGCTTGGTGCAGAAAAGCGCGCTCAATAGTTTGGCGCGTGTACCGTTCACGCAGCTTTCAAATATTACCGGCACGCCGTCGATGAGCGTGCCGCTTCATTGGACTCAGGCAGGTTTGCCGATTGGCGTGCATTTCATCGCACGTTTTGGCGAAGAGGCGACCTTGTTCCAACTCGCCGCGCAGTTAGAACAATCGCGGCCGTGGAAAGATAAACGTCCATCAATCTAAAAAATAATTACGAGGAGATTCAAACGTGATATCTGCCGAAGAGTACCGTCGTCACGATGCACTGGCTTTGGCTGAGTTGGTGCGCAGCCGCCAAGTGTCTGCCAGTGAGCTATTGGAGACTGCGCTTGCACGTAGCGCAGCAGTGAATCCCAAGCTCAATGCCATCATCATTCCGATGCACGAGATTGCGCGCGAACGTGCGAAGCAATCGCTAGAAGGTGCATTCGCAGGCGTGCCATTTTTGACCAAGGATTTGTTTCAGGAATATGCGGGCGTGCAAACGGCCTACGGCTGTAAGGGTCTCAAGGCAGCAAACTACAAGCCCGATGCGCATGCAGAAATAACGGCGCGTTGGTTGCGTGCAGGCGCAGTGATCTTTGGTCGCACCAATACACCGGAGTTCGGTGCCAAAGGCATCACTGAACCAGAAGCTTGGGGTCCATCGCGCAATCCTTGGAATCTCGACCACATCACCGGTGGTTCATCGGGTGGTTCTGCCGCCGTAGTCGCCGCAGGCATTGTGCCAATGGCGGGCGCGAATGATGGTGGTGGATCTATTCGTATTCCCGCAGCTTATTGCGGATTGTTCGGACTCAAGCCGGGCCGTGGTCGCACACCTTGGGGTCCGCAGATGAGCGAGGCCATGCACGGTGCGGCGATGAATCATGTGGTGTCTCGCTCAGTGCGAGACAGTGCGGCAATGCTCGATGCCACGCATGGGTCTGATGTCGGATCGCTGTGCCATCTCGCAGCACCTGAGCGCTCTTATCTTGAAGAAGTGAGTCGCGCGCCGGGTAAATTGCGTATCGCCTTCAGCACACGTTCGCCGATTGGTAGCGCAGTGCATCCAGAAGCGATCAAGGCGGTGACCGATGCAGCCAAGCTTTTAGAGTCGCTCGGCCATCATGTTGAAGAGGCAGAGCCGCAGGTCGATGGCCTTCAGCTCGCGAAAGATTTCATCGTCATGTGGTTTGCACAGTGTGCAGCGACCGTGCGCGAGATCAAGAAACGTACGGGTTGTGGTGATGAAGGTTTCGAGTTGGATACGCTGGCGATGGCGGCTTTCGGCAATGCCTCGCGTGCCAGTGAGTATGTGGAAGGCTACTGGCGATGGGGCGATTACACGCGTCAGCTTGGCGAGTTCCATCAAAAGTACGATCTTTATATGACACCGACACTGGCGTATCCAGCGCCGCGTGTGGGTCAGATTGCAACGCCGCAGTGGCAGCATGTCGCGATGAAAATATTGATGGCGCTGGGTTTGTCCCGCGTCATTCTCAAGTCCGGAATGATTGAGCAGATGGTGCAGGAGAACTTGAAGTGGGTTCCGTTCACGCAGCTCGGTAATCTGACCGGCGTACCGGGCATGTCGGTACCGTTACACTGGACGCCAGAAGGATTGCCGATGGGCGTGCACTTCCTCGCTGCACATGGTGGCGAGGGAATGCTGTTCCAACTTGCTGGTCAACTTGAGCAGGCCAAGCCATGGAAGGACAAGTGGCCGTCCGTATAAAAAACACCAGGTAATGATTGGCCATGAGTGATTTACAAGAAACACCGCTACAAATTTTTGAGCGTCTACGTCCGGCGTTAATTGCTGCTGCGCGAAAAGTATTTACGGCGAGCCCGTTTGCGCTGCAGGTTTGTGAGCGCGATGTTGAAGAGCTGTCGCGTTGGATCGAACAAGGACTATTCGAAAATTCCTATGGCGAGGGTGCTTTGGCACGAGTGGTTGCGGCTGATTGTGCGGAGGTCGCTGACGAATCAGCACTGATGCGTGCGCTGCGTCGCACGCGTAGACGTGAGATGACGCGCATTACGTTTCGTGATCTTGCTTTGTTGGCACCTTTGGATGAAACGCTGCGTGATCTGTCTGATCTCGCTGATGCCTGCTGTGCAGAAGCGCTCGCCTTTGCTGAAAAGAATTTGCAGCAGCGTTGGGGCAAGCCCATCGAAGAGAGCGGTGCTGAAGCGCGACCGATCGTTCTGGGCATGGGCAAGCTTGGCGGGCACGAGCTGAATTTCTCGTCTGATATTGATTTGATTTTTTGCTACACCGAAGCGGGCGAGACCACCGGACCTCGCAGTGTCAGCAATGAAGAATATTTCAATCGACTTTCGCAAGATTGCGCACGTATTTTGTCCGCACGGACTGAAGACGGTTTCGTGTTCCGCGTCGACACCATGCTGCGGCCCTTTGGCTCTGCTGGTGCGCCAGCGTGGAGTTTGTCGGCGATGGAGGACTACTACCAAGTCCACGGCCGCGAATGGGAGCGTTACGCCTTTATCAAGGCGCGCCCGATTGCCGGCGACCTTAACGCCGGTGCGACGCTGCTTAAAACCTTACGCCCCTTCGTTTACCGCCGTTATCTCGACTACACCTCTATCTTAAGTTTGCGTGCGCTGAAGAAAATGATCAGCGATGAAGTGCGCCGCAAGGGCATGGAGCAAAACATCAAGCTCGGCTCTGGCGGTATCCGCGAAGTCGAGTTCATTGTGCAGTCCTTCCAGCTGGTGCGTGGC
Source organism: Pseudomonadota bacterium (assembly GCA_040387055.1). Lineage (GTDB taxonomy): Bacteria > Pseudomonadota > Gammaproteobacteria > Nevskiales > Nevskiaceae > Stenotrophobium. Next base: position 8,913 of record JAZKEM010000137.1, read on the forward strand.
GGACAGGAAGCCCCTTTGCGTGACGCACGCTTACGGCCAGTGTTGCGTTATCTCGGTCAGGCGGGACATCTGGATGGCGCTATCGTTAGTGAACTCGACGCGGCCTACGTTTTTCTGCGTCGCCTAGAAAATGCAATCCAGATGTACGGTGACGAGCAGACGCACGCCTTGCCGCAATCCGATGCGGCGCGTGAGGCTTTATGTGTGGGTCTCGATATGGCGGATTGGTCGGCCTTGATGACTCAACTCGATGAGACGCGTGCTTTTGTTAGTCGCGAGTTCGAGCGCGTCTTCGGTGAGCCGGAAGCTGCACAGCCAACATCTGATAGTGGGCTGGCCGCAATCATTGCGCCGATCTGGAATGGCCTCAGTGGACCCGGTGAAGCAAAGGCTGCTTTGCAAGGCGCAGGGTTTGGCGATGATGCGGCTGAGTTGGTTGAAGCGCTGCGCGACCTAAAAAGCGCACGCCTTGTTCGCGCCATGCAAGAGGCCACTGTGCTGCGCTTGCAAGCATTGTTGGCGCCGCTGTTTGAAGAGTGTCTGCAAAAGCCACATCCTGGGCAGGCGGTATTGCGCGCATTGAAAATCATCAATGCGATTGCAGGCCGTGCGACTTACATCACCTTGCTGCACGAGAGCGCGACCGCACGTACACAACTCGTGCAGCTCTGCGCAGCGAGCCCATGGCTCACGGATTTGCTAACACAAACCCCAGCCTTGCTCGATAACTTGCTTGATCCACGTTCGTTGTATGCGCCGCCAGAACGCGAAGACATGGCGCGCGACTTGGCGGCACGTTGTTCGCACTTTGGTTTCGAAGATACCGAAGCAGCAATGGATTTATTACGGCGTTATCAAAAGGAAATCACGCTGCGTATTGCGGCAGCTGACGTGGTGCACGCACTGCCCTTGGTGAAGGTCAGCGATCGTCTGACTTGGCTGGCCGAGGTCATTGTGACGCAAGCCTTGGAATTCGCCTGGGCGGAAATGCGTGCCCAGTACGGCCAGCCACAGCGAGCGGATGGAAAGCCTGCATCGTTTGTCGTGATTGCTTACGGCAAATTTGGTGGCATCGAAATGGGCTACACCTCGGATCTCGATATCGTGTTTCTTCACGATTGCGATGCACTTGATGAAGAGAGTGTTGGTGGCGCACGTGCGATTAATAACAATGTGTACTTTTCACGCCTCGCACAGCGTGTGATCAATTGGTTGGCGACGCAGACTTCAGCGGGCCGCGCTTACGAAGTCGATATGCAACTTCGCCCCAATGGAAATTCCGGCGCGCTGGTCGCGAGCCTCAAAGGTTTTGCCGACTATCAGCGTGATCATGCGTGGACTTGGGAGCATCAAGCGCTGACGCGTGCGCGCCCAGTTGCAGGTGATGTGGCTTTGGGTGAAGCGTTCCGCGCTATTCGCGCAGAAGTGCTGATGCGTCCGCGTGATGAAACCAAGCTGCGGCAAGAAATCATCGATATGCGCGCCAAGATGCGCGCCAATCTCGAAAAGAAGCAGGCTGGTTTGTGGGATGTGAAGCAAGGCGAGGGCGGCATGACCGAGGCCGAGTTCATCACCCAATATCTACTGTTACGCGATGCGCATAAGGATGCGGCGTTGGTGGAGTGGAGTGATAACTGGCGACAGTTGGATGCGCTTGAGCGAGCGGGCTCAGTAACATCCGAACAAAAATCTCAACTCATTGACGCCTATCGACTGTACCGAGCTTGGACGCACGGGCGAGGTTTGCAGATGGAGACGGCCTTGGCAGCAGCAGGCCAGTTCGCTGAGCAACAAGTTGTTGTCAGCGCACTCTGGCGCAAATTACTCGGAGTTTAATGAGTTACAGATAACGCGTTAGGCGCGGGCATTGTGACTCGTGTCGTCACATTTTCTTCATTTCCGCGTCATACATGAATCGTAGGATTCGCAGGAATTTACCCTTGCAGCCTGCCAAATAAAATGCGGATAGCCCACGTTATTTTGTCATCCGGGTTTGCCGGTTCGGAACGATCTACCGCCGAATCCTGTAATGCACAATGCCTAGAGCATGATGTGCTGTTGGTGCTGCGCAAGCAGCATCGTCAGGATAGTACTGGCGCAAGCATTGTTGATTATCTGGATGCTCGTGTACGCGTGGTCGAGATCCCGACTCGATTATTCTCCAAGCATTATCTGCAAGTTGCGCTGGATGCATTTCAGCCCGATGTGGCTCATGCGCATTTGCGACGATCTACGCGTCTGCTCTCACGTTGCAAAACCAATGCCCTCAAAGTGTCGACGCTGCACTTGGGAATAAACGGGCCGCAATTTCTGCAGATGGACGGCTTGATTTGCATTTCACCGTGGCAGCTGAAAACGATTCCGCAGGACTATCCAGGCGATGCGCGCATGATTCGCAACTCGCTGGTTCCTCATCCTCAGATTGATGCGGCGCGCCGCAATGCCTTGCGGCAGGAAATGGGTGCCGGTCCTGATACTTTTTTAATCGGCGGTGTTGGCCGTCTCGGACGTAGCAAAGGTTGGGACATTCTGCTGCGCGCTTTCACCAGAGCAGAACTGCCGAACACTTGCTTGGTGTTGATTGGCGAAGGTAGTGAACGCAAAAAGCTGCAGCGTCTTGCTGGACCAGCGGTGCAGTTCCTCGGCTTCCGTTCAGCGGTCAAAGACTACTATCAAGCCTTTGATCTTTTCGTTTGTCCTTCGCGCACGGAGCCGATGGGTCGGGTCATCCTGGAAGCGCTGGATGCAGGCGTTCCGGTGATTGCCAGCGATGCGAATGGGCCCAAGGAAATCCTTGCGGAATATCCTGGCGTGCTTGTGCCAGTAGAAAACATTGATGCCTTGAAGCAGGCTTTGCGCCTTGCATGGGAACGTCGAACGGAACCTTCAACAGCAGCCGATGTTTCAGCGCACTATCTGGATACTGTCTCCGGCGAAATGACGCAGTTCTACCGTGATCTGTCGTTGCGAAAACACTCCGAATCTAGTGCCTCCCGCGTTATGGCCATGAATAATCGCATGGGTCATTTTCAAGATGCATAAGCCGGTTCCGCAGTTCAATATTGATCAGCCTTGGGGTTATTTTTCGCCGCGCAGTTGGCGGAATTTGTTGATCCACTTGTGCCGTTGCCTGAATCCGCGCCTGCCATTTTCTTACAGACTTTCCTTGTGGCTACGTAGCTCGATCAAGCACGGCACGCAGCATCCGCTGGATGTTCTGGTTTGGGGATTGCGCCTGCGCTTGTTGCCGCGGGGCAATATTTCTGAGACCAAGATGTTGTTCACGCCTGATATTTTTGATCCTGAGGAATTGGCGTGGTTGGCCTCATATCTTGGACCCAACGCTGTCTTTGTCGATGTCGGCGCAAATGCGGGCGCTTATAGTTGGTTCATGCGCAGCCGATTTGGCGAGAACATCCGCATCCTTGCAGTAGAACCGGATCCGGAAATGCGTCGCCGCATTGCATTCAACCTGTCGACCAACGGCATTCGCAATATCGAAGTGTGCCCGGTGGCACTGAGCGATACCCAGGGCGAAGCAGTGTTGCAATTATGCGAAGGTCAGAGAGGCCAGAATGCTTTGGTGGATCAGGCATCCGCAATTGGGCAAACCATCACCGTTCCGGTTGACACGCTGGCTAATCTTTTTGCTGCGCGTGGTGTTGATCGCATTGACGCGCTAAAAATTGATATCGAGGGTCATGAAGTGCGGGCACTGGGACATTTCTTCAGTCATGCCCCCACATCGCTTTGGCCCAGAGCGCTCGTCACGGAGTTCAAACCGGAAACCGGTGCTGACATTTTGCGAATCATGGAAGGCGCGGGCTACCGCCGCGCCAGAATCACAAAGTTGAACTGGCTTTTCGAAAGGGCTGCTGCCTAGGGCGCTGCTCCCTCTTACAGATAACGCAAAAGCCAAGGCGCCGCGCGTGTAGGGCGATACCATTTGTTGCCTGCACCAATCGCTGCTTCTTCTGGTTTTGGATGACCGTGAAAGACCAGCACTTTGGCATCAGCAGGCATCTGCGGCGTTTGCCACAGTGACATCGGGAAAGAAGGAATGCAGTCGTACTTGTAGCTCGGGCACCAACTGCGAGGCCAGTAGCGCAGCTTGCCGATCAGACGCATCGTGTCGGAAAGAAATTCCTGTTCATTGCGATACATCGTTGCCACTGCAGGCCCGAGTTCCTGCAAGCGCGGATACATGCCGTAATCCTGTCCGCCGATATACAGAAACACCGAAGTGTTGCCGGTATAACGATTGCGGTAACGGATGCGTTTGTAATCTTTGATGACGCTGAAGTCTTGCCCAACCTCAAAGAACGGCGCCAGTGAGCCGACAATAATCATGTCGAGATCCAAGAACAGTGTCGGTCCTTGAATGGCAGTGAGCTGAGGATTGAACAGTGCCAGCTTGCGCCAGCCGCGCTCTGCGCCGCCCATGCTCAATGGCAAGTCCGGAATCGGTAGAACGGTAATGCCAGTGTCGATGCCATTGGCGTCGTCAGTGAGGCAATAAAAACGAATATCGCCTGGCGTGCTCGCGCGCACCGCTTGATAGAGACGGTTAACGTCGTTGGCGGGGTACTTGGTTCCCCATTTCATACAGACGAACTGGCGAGACTCGTGCGGAGACGACGTCATGAGTTGGAAATCCTTTGTATGCGCGATGGCAGCACGTAACTACTCGCGCCAGTTATCAGCAATCCATTGTGGGGGTATGACATAGCGCGTGAAGTGGCGCCAGCGTTCCTTCAGCGTCATGCCTGGTTTGAATGCGCCGCGGATATGATCCCAGCGTGATTCGTGTGCAGGTGCTTCCGGTACCCAACGGCCCAGCATGACGTCGCTAGGGTTAGGTCCGCCCGGGAAGGTGACAATGCGTGAGCCTCTCGGCAAGCGGGCTTGGAAGAAATAGCGCAATGG
>JAZKEM010000138.1:0-2554 GCA_040387055.1 Pseudomonadota bacterium
GCAATTCAGCCACGCGCAACGCGTCGCCATAAGAAGCGGCTTCAAACAAACTCAGTGGACGGAATTCGCGCAACAGCGTGGCGATGTCATGCGCGCCGTTATAGAGCGCAAACATCAGCGGCGACAAACCACCGGGCAAATCAATCGTCGCTTGCGCAGCATCGCGCTCCAGTGCGGCTTTGGCGGCGACGAGATCGCGATCTTGAATCGCGTGCATAAGAGGGCTGACGGCTGACATTGTGGCGTCCTACTTTGTGAAGGCGCGCAGCCTAGCGGCCCGGCACGCATTACTCAACTGATTACGCAGCTTTACGGTTCTCGTGGGCACCGAAATATCGACTGGGCGGAGCTCCTAGGGCGCGTCGAAACATACTCGTAAACGCGGCCGGGCTGTCATAGCCAAGGTCCATCGCCACGGTGGTCACCGCTTCGCCCGCGGCGAGCCTCGGCAAGGCCGCAAACAAACAAGCCTGCTGACGCCAGGCCGCAAAACTCAGCCCAGTTTCACTACGGAACAAACGCGTGAAAGCGCGGCGGCTCATACCCAGTGACGTGCTCCAATCATCGATGCTGTCGTGCGGCGTGGGTTGATCAAGCAATTTGCGACAACGTCTGGCCAATCGCTTGTCACGCGGAAACGGTAGCGATAGTGGCAATACCGGCAGACGCGGAATTTCTTCCTGTAGCAAGGCCATCAATAAGCCATCTCGACTGACTGGATCGTATTCAAGCGGCACGTCCGCCGCTTCCATCAGCAGATGTCGCATCAATGGCGACATCCCCAGCACTTGGCAGCGATCGGGCAATCCCGGCACAGCATCTGGCCAGACAAATGCGCTGCGCGTAGCGACCGGCCCCATCGTCATATGCACACTGTGAACTTCACCACCGGGCAACCACACCGCCTGCTCTGGTGGAACAACCCATGCGCCATGTTCCGTCACCACCATCATCAACCCGGTAGCGCCATACAGTAATTGTGAACGCGCATGCGAGTGGGCCTCCACCACATGACCCGCAGCGTAATCATTGCCGATGGTCACAACAGCGCTTGCCACCGTGTCGAATGCAGGGAGGTAGTGGACGTCTCTCATTTTGGCCCGATCTCGATAAAATGTGTCCTAAGCACGTAAGCAGGCCGAATTGTAGCGCGTAAGCTGCCGCGCATTGTCGGAGTGCAGTCCGCACTTGACCCCTTTGGAGACGCTCGTGAGCGAAATTGCTGCTCAGCTCGAAACCCCCGCCTCGGCTGAAAAAACTGCTTTCACCATCATCGCTGCAATCAGCTTCTGCCATCTGTTGAACGACATGATGCAGTCGCTGATTCCGTCGATTTATCCGATCCTGAAAGATTCCTACGGCCTTACCTTTGGCCAGATCGGCATGCTGACTTTTGTCTATCAGATCACCGCATCAATGCTTCAACCTCTGATTGGTATCTACACCGATCGCAAACCTAAACCCTACTCACTCGTCGTGGGCATGGGTTTCACGCTGGTGGGTTTGGTGATGCTGTCGAAGGCCGACAGCTTTGGTTTGCTGCTGTTTGCTGCGGCGTTGGTGGGTACGGGATCTTCTGTGTTCCATCCGGAATCATCACGCGTGGCTCGCATGGCCTCGGGCGGCCGACATGGTTTGGCGCAGTCCTTGTTCCAAGTGGGCGGCAATGCTGGATCCGCGATTGGCCCACTGCTGGCAGCGTTTATCGTGTTGCCGCACGGTCAGGCGAGCGTTGCTTGGTTCTCGGCGTTTGCACTGCTCGGCATGTTGCTGCTGGCCAATGTGGGTACTTGGTATAAAAACCATGGCCTTGCGCGCTTAAAGCCAAAACCAGCAAAAGCCGGCGCTGCTGCACCGATTGCATTGCCTAAAAAAACTGTGACCTTGGCGATCGGCGTGTTGCTGGCACTGATCTTCTCCAAATTCTTCTACATGGCGAGCATCACCAGCTATTACACCTTCTATCTGATCCACAATTTTGGTGTGACCGTTGGTAGCGCACAACTTCTGTTGTTCGTGTTTCTCGGCGCGGTGGCTTGCGGCACGTTGGCGGGTGGTCCACTTGGTGATCGCTTCGGTCGCAAGCGCATCATCTGGATCTCGATCCTTGGCGTGCTGCCATTCAGCATGATCCTGCCCTACGCAAATCTGCTGTGGACTGCAGTGCTGACGGTGCCGATTGGTTTCATTCTCGCTTCGGCATTTCCAGCGATTGTGGTTTATGCGCAGGAATTGCTGCCAGGTAAAACCGGCACCGTTGCAGGCCTGTTCTTTGGCTTTGCATTTGGCATGGGCGGCATTGGTGCTGCAGTGTTGGGCTTGCTCGCTGACGCCACCAGCATCACTTTCGTTTACAAGGTTTGCGCGTTTCTGCCGGTGATTGGTTTGTTCACCGCGCTGCTGCCAAATTTGAAAACTGAAAATCGCTAATACGTTTAATCAACTGAGATGGGCGCTGAGGTTGATGCAGCGCCCATCCCATCAGCTTGAAAAAATTGATCGTTTGACGCTCAGCACCCGCGTCACTATCATTTGCGCCCCTTGGACGGTTAGC
>JAZKEM010000139.1:0-4160 GCA_040387055.1 Pseudomonadota bacterium
ACAACGGCTTTTTAGAGACGCTGTTCGGCTACGAGTGGGAGCTGACCAAGAGCCCAGCTGGCGCACACCAGTGGAAGCCTAAAGGCGGCGCAGGCGCAGATGCTGTGGTTGATGCGCATGATGCGACGAAGCGTCACGCGCCGATGATGACGACGGCTGATCTGGGTCTGCGTATGGATCCGGCTTACGAGAAGATCGCGCGCCGCTACCTGAAGAATCCGCAGGAGTTCGCTGATGCGTTCGCTCGCGCTTGGTTCAAGCTGACGCACCGCGATATGGGCCCGCTTGCTCGCTACCTCGGCCCACTCGTGCCGAAGGAAGAGTTGATCTGGCAAGACCCGGTTCCGGCGGTCAATCATCCTTTGATCAATGATCAGGATGCTGTGGCGCTGAAGCTTAAGGTTATTGGATCTGGTCTTTCCGTCTCACAGTTGGTGACGACAGCTTGGGCGTCTGCATCAACGTTCCGCGGCAGCGACAAGCGTGGCGGTGCTAACGGTGCGCGCATTCGTCTGGCTCCGCAGAAGGATTGGGAAGTGAATCAGCCTGCTGAGCTTGCGAAGGTTCTGCAGAAGTTGGAAGCGATCCAGCAAGAGTTCAACAGTTCGCAGTCTGGTGGAAAGAAAGTGTCACTGGCGGATTTGATTGTGCTCGCCGGCAATGTCGCGATTGAGCAGGCAGCGAAGAAGGCGGGTCACGATGTGAAGGTGCCGTTCTCTGTTGGACGCACCGACGCTTCGCAAGAGCAGACCGATGTGGATTCGTTCGCGGTGCTGGAGCCAGCGGCTGATGCTTTCCGTAGCTACATCAAGCAAGGACGCGAAGCATTTGCGGCTGAGTTGTTGTTGGATCGTGGGAACCTGATGACGTTGACGGCGCCAGAGATGACGGTGTTGATTGGCGGCATGCGCGCCTTGAATGCGAATGTGGGACAGGCCAAGCATGGCGTGTTCACCAAGCGCCCCGAGACGCTGACCAATGACTTCTTTGTGAATCTGCTCGACATGAATACGAAGTGGCAGAAGTCTGCAGCATCGGAAAATGTGTTGGAGGGCCGCGATCAGAAGACGGGTCAGGTTAAGGCGACGGCTACGGTTGTGGATCTCGTCTTCGGCTCCAACTCGCAACTCAGAGCGCTTGCAGAGGTCTATGCGAGCAGCGATGCGCAGCAGGCATTTGTTCGTGACTTCGTTGCTGCTTGGGGTAAGGTAATGAACCTCGATCGCTACGACCTTAAAGCTTAATGGCGAAAGCCTTGATCAATTATCACTAGGAGAATGGATATGTCAGTTGAAGTGCTCTACACCGCTCACGCGGTGGCATCAGGTGGCCGTAATGGCCACACCGAAACGCGTGATGGTTTGGTCAAGGCAGATTTGTCTGTGCCTAAGGCGATGGGTGGTCCGGGCAAACCCGGCACCACTACACCTGAAGATCTTTTTGCTGCGGGTTATGCGGCCTGCTTTGCCGGCGCAGTGGATTACGTTGCCACGCAAGCAAAGCTCAAACCGACTTCACTGGAAATCGAAGTTGCCGTAGGCATTGGCAAGGATCCGACGGGTTTTGGACTCAAGGTTGATATCACTGCTTGGGTCAGTGGCCTCTCAGAAGCTGATGCGCAGAAAATCGTCGAACTCGGACATCAGTTCTGTCCGTATTCGAAAGCTACGCGCGGCAATGTTGAGGTGGGACTCAAGACCATCGTGGTTTGATTGTGTAAGCGCTCCAAACAAAAAGGCCGCCAGATTTGGCGGCCTTTTTTTATTTGTATGAAGACTATGCTTGCGGTGTAAAAAAGGGAAGATGAATTTCGCGAAAAGTCGGCAGCGCTTCGCAACGCGCGACTTGTCGCATCAGTGAGGCATAGCGCGAGGCGTCGAGATTCAATGCTTCATGCAAGAACGTTGCAGCGCAAGCGATAGTGATGTCAGCCTGCGTCATACGCGTGCCGATCAGCCAGCCCTTGCCATCAAGTGTCGCAGCGTAGCGATCTAGTTCTGCAAGGCCTTCATGCATCTGTGATCGGCAACGCTCGACCCAAGGTTCGTGGCGTTTTTCCGCCGGACGAAAGGCGTCTTCATAAAGCTGCGACACGCCTTTGTCAGCAGCGCCTGTGGCGATGGACATCAGCTTGAGTGCAAGCCTGCGTTTGGCGCCATTGCGCGGGAGTAGTGCGCGGTCAGGCCCGACAATTTCGTCGAGATAATCAAGGATTGCGCTGGACTCGATCAGCGCTTCGCCATCGTCCAATACCAGCGTCGGCACGCGACCGAGTGGGTTGTAGCGACGGATATCTGCTTGGTCTTTTCCGACGGACCAGTTGCGATGTTCAAACGGCATGTCGAGCAACTTCATGCTCACCGCAACGCGGCGCACGAAGGGGGAATCGAACATGCCGATCAGAATCATGCAGCAGTTTTTAGCGGCGCAAAGCCAGCAATTTTTGCGCGAGCGTTGTAGTACGCCTCAGCACAGCCTTTCGCGAGCGTGCGCACACGCAAGATATAGCCCTGGCGCTCAGTCACGCTGATCGCTGAGCGCGCATCTAGCAGGTTGAATGTATGCGAGGCTTGCAGCACGCGTTCGTAAGCGGGCAGTGGCAGCGGATTGTCGAGTGCAAGCAGGCGAGCGCATTCGGCTTCTGCTTTGTTAAAACGCTCGAATAATGCGTCGATATCCGCGTGTTCGAAGTTGTAAGCGGACTGCTCCACTTCGTTCTGGTGATAGACATCGCCGTAAGTCACGATGCGTCCGCCCACATCTGACCACACGAGATCGTAGATGCTCTCTTTGCCTTGGATATACATGGCAAGGCGCTCAAGACCATAGGTGATTTCGCCGGCCACCGGCTTGCACTCAATACCGCCAACTTGCTGGAAGTAGGTGAACTGCGTGACTTCCATGCCGTTGAGCCAGACTTCCCAGCCGAGGCCCCAGGCGCCGAGGGTTGGCGATTCCCAGTTGTCTTCAACAAAGCGGATGTCGTGGGTGAGCGGGTCAAAGCCCAGCATGCGCAGCGAATCCAGATAGAGCTGCTGGATGTTGGGCGGTGAGGGCTTCATCAGCACTTGGAACTGGTAGTAGTGCTGTAAGCGGTTGGGGTTTTCGCCGTAGCGGCCGTCGGTGGGGCGGCGGCTCGGCTGCACATAGGCAGCATTCCAAGCTTCGGGACCAATTGCGCGTAAGAACGTGGCGGGGTGGAAGGTGCCGGCGCCGACTTCCATGTCCAGCGGTTGCACGATGACGCAGCCGTGGCTGGCCCAGAACTGTTGTAGCGCGAGGATGAGGTTTTGAAAGGTCATGACGCCGAAATGTCCAAATGAAATCTGTAGTGCCGCCCTGTACGTGAGCCGTTGGGCGACAGCGAGTAAAAAGCTGCGCGAGTATAGCGAATCAAGGCTTTTAAGCCGGATCACTGATTGCTTTTGTGACTCGTTTGCCTAGAGAAGGTTGTTTTATTAAGATTTTTATAATAATTAAAATATATAAATTAAAACAATCGTAAAAAGCTTATCGGGCATGCATCACAGTCTTTCCATCGAGTGCCTCGCTAGAGTTGTTCTGCGTTCCCTCAGCGGGTCAATGAAGGACGCTAATAAAACAATAATTCAGGAGGTTTACATGTGGAAATCATTACTCGCAGCGTCCTGTATTTCAGTGATGGCGATGACGCATGTTGTGCATGCAAACGATGTCAGTCCAAAGACTGGTAAGGAGCTAACCGATAAGCAGCAGAAGAGAAAGGATTGCGGGGCTGAGGCCAAGAAGCAGGGCCTGAAAAAAGAGAAGCGCAAAGCGTTTGTGAAACAGTGCATGGGCAAATTCAGCGCCGCAGAGACCGCCGAAAAGGCCGAGAAGAAGGCGGCTCGCAAAGCCAAGATGAAAACTTGTAATGCCGAGGCCAAATCAAAAGGGCTCAAAAAAGATGAGCGTAAGGCGTTTATGAAGGACTGCCTTAAAGGCTAAAGCGGGTGGTGATCAGGCCCGCTCCTCTTAAGTAAGGGGAGTGGGCCTTGATTATTGTGTTGGGGCGAGGGCAAAGCATTTGGTTGTAGTAGTAAAAGCATCGTAAGACCCGTGTTGTTCTGATTTATCGAATCTAGCGGCTTAGGTTTCCGGGTATCATGTGCGCCGCTTTTGTGGTCTTTCTTGGCACAGTT
>JAZKEM010000140.1:0-46043 GCA_040387055.1 Pseudomonadota bacterium
TGAAGCGCATGCAGCGGGGCATCCAGGTCACACCTGGCATTTCCAGCTGGATTACAAGTCGGCACTGCCGAAGGTTGGCGCCATTCACGCGATAGATGTCGCGTTGCTATTCCGTACCGAGCCTGTACGAGCCTTGCTGCGCAACGATGAAGAAACGAGTCGTTTGTCGTCGACGATGCGTGATGCAATGGTCAGCTTTGCAAAAACTGGCAATCCAACCGCAGCTCACATGCCGGCCTGGACTCCGTACGAAAAAAACACAAGAACCACGATGATATTCGACGATCAATGCAGCGTCGTCAGCGATATTGAAGGTCATCTCCGGCGGTATTGGCAGTGAGCGCTGCGCTAAATATTGAAGCAGAGAAGTTGCCGACCAAAAACAAGCTGGCCTATGGATTAGTCGCGGGTGCCTTTGGCATTCGTCAGCGAGAAGAGGTTTTGCGGGAGTTGTATCTGAGCAGCGAGCTTGTCTCGAGGGTGACAGCTTTTGGGTTCGGGGATCAGTACATTTCCCGAACTAATGTAGCGAGGGGATAAAAATATGCCAATGAGCATAAAGAAAATAGCGACGAATCTTGCGGTGCCGATGATGACCCTATGGGCTATGGCGGCAATGGGCACATCGATGATTGCGTGGGCTCAGGACGAGCAAAGCCAGCAGCCTGCTGCCGGCGATCAATCACAATCCGCTGCATCACAACCTGCTGCATCAGAAGCCGCTGCATCAGATGACACCTTCACTGATGATGTGCTGAATGATCTGATGAAGGATGCCCCTTCAGAGGCCCCGGCTCAACCCGTGCCCGATGCTGTTGCCGTAACACCAGAGGCGGTAGATCCAACAACTCCAGCCGCTCCAACAGTTCCAGTTGCAGCTACGGCAGCGCCTGAACAAGTTCCAACAGTTGCACTGCCTTCGGCGCCGAAAGCTGAGACCTCACAAGCCGATAAGCCAGAGACGCGCCAGCGAGGCATCGAAGAGATTGTGGTGACGGCCACTAAGCGCGAAGAATCTTTACGCGATATTCCAGCTTCTATCTCCGCCTTTAATGGTGGTGATTTGGAAAATCAGGGCAAGCTCAATCTCAGTGACTACATTCAAGAGACGCCGGGTGTTGTTGCTAACTCCGCGACGCCTGGCGTTCTGCGTATCTCGATGCGCGGCGTCAGCACCGATACCAAACCCTTGTCGCCAACGCCTTCTCCGGTGGGTGTCTTTATTGGCGATACCGCGTTCACTGATCCGTATCTCAACAACGTGACGCCTGATCTCAGTGCTTTCGATATTGCCAGTGTGCAGATCCTCAAAGGTCCGCAGGGCACGCTGTTTGGCGGCGCGGCACTGTCGGGTGCAATTCGTTATGTGTTGCAGGATCCTGTTCAGGGTGAATGGCAGTTCCGCAGTTTCGCCCAGTACAACACGGTGGATGATGGCGGTCAGGCCTTGAGCAGCGGCGCTATCGTTAATGTGCCGCTGCTCAAGGACGACAATCTAGCGCTGCGAGTGGGTTATGTGCGACGCAATTACGCGGGCGTTTACGACAACACGCGCATAGGCAAGAAAGATGTCGATGAAGGTGGCGGCAATCAGTTTCGCGCCATCCTCGCATGGCAGCCGACGGATGAGTTGAATCTGAAGTACACGCACATGAATCAGGACTATGCATCACCGAATGCAACGATCCTTTCCAATTCGCCTAACGGCCCACGAGCAACCAGCTACATCCTGTTTGAACAGCCAACGCACAACAGCTTCGGCCTCGATAGCCTTGAAGCTCGTTACGATTTCGATTCGGTGCGACTGATCTCGTTGACCTCACACATCGACAAGGATATTTATGTCTTCGGTGATTTCACCTCGGCGCTATTGGGACCACCCGCGAACGGATATCCTGCCGAGTTGGGCATTTTTCAATACTTTAAAGACACCTCAAGCGCTTTGGCGCAGGAAGTGCGACTGCAATCCACTGGCGATGGCACTTTCAAATGGATTGTTGGAGCGTATTTCTATGCGTATAAGCTGCACTTCGAACAGTTGATCGATACCTTTGCCAACCAGAATGTGAGCGGCCCCGGTAGTGCACTCAACAGTATTCTTGGTGGTCTGTTAGGTCTTGGTGACACCGTCGCCAATGCCAATCGAGACACCTCCTTGCTCACCGTTTTCAACGATGCCAAATCGCAGGAACGCGCGCTATTCTTCGATGTGAGTGACACCTTCTTTGATCGTCTCGATGTGTCGGTAGGCGCACGCTTCTATTCGACTTTTGTTAAGGGAGGCTTCGTCGGCTATGGTCTTTTGGCCCGAACCGGCAATACCGGTGAAAACGCCGATCTGCGTAGTCGCATTAAGGAGCAGGGCATCAGCCCCAAGTTCACCGCGACTTACCATTTCACCGACGAAGTTTCGCTTTACAGCACGGTTAGTCGCGGCTTCCGTTTCGGTGGTTTGCAGTCGGTTCCCTCAACAGCTTCGAACGGTGTTCCGCCAACCTACAAGTCTGACTCTTTGTGGAACTATGAAATGGGTCTGCGCACCAGTTGGTTGGAGAACACGCTGCACGCAGACGTCACTGGTTTCTATATCCAATACAAAAATCCACAAGTCTTGCAGTCGACACCGACCATCAATCTGACGTACTACGACAATGTTGGTGCTGCGAGTAGTCAAGGTTTGGAAGCCAGCATTGTGTGGCAGCCGCCAGTGGATGGCCTTCAGTTATCGCTGCAGGGCGGTTTGACCGACGCGCACACCACGGAGTATTTCAAGTCATCGTCCGGCAAGGACATTTTGCCAGGCACGCAAATGCCGGGTGCTGCGAAGTCGCAGTACAGCGGATCGGTTCAGTACGCACTGCCACTCGGCGTTATCGCCCTCGGCAGCAGCCTGAGCTACACCTACGTTGGCAAGGGCTTCTCTGATCTTGAGCACAACGTGCCCGTCAACGACTACGGCGCCACCAGCGCGGGACTCTCGATTGCCTGTCCGCTATTGAGCATGCGCCCGCAGCTGACGCTAAACGTCTCGAACATTTTCAACGTCACCAAACCCATTGGCGGAAGCCTCGCCAAGCCTATTGCTGGTACTCCCGTCCGTATTTATTCGCTTACGCCACCGCGAACGATTTCTCTACGTCTCAGTCTCGATATTTAACGGGATATTCCAAAAGCGCATTGCAATCAAGAACGAATAATTGGAGACGTGAAGTGAGAGGACAAATGATGGATCGGCAACTACTGATTAGTAGTCTGCTGACGCATGCTGAAAATTGTCATGGTGATACTGAAATTGTTTCACGCATCACGGAGCCTGCAGAAGGTGATGCGCGCTTCCATCGCTATGATTGGACGCAGCTCGCAAAGCGAACCCGTCGTCTAGCCAATGCACTGACTCGATTGAATGTGAAGTCAGGTGATCGCGTTGGCACATTGGCGTGGAATGGTTATCGCCATGTTGAGTTGTATTACGCAATCTCAGGCAGCGGCGCGATTATTCACACGATCAATCCACGTCTATTCCCAGAACAGATTGCTTGGATGATTAATGATGCTGAAGAAAGCGTCATGTTCTTTGATATCAATCTTGCATCGCTGGTCGAGAAGATCGCGCTGCTGTGTCCCAAGGTTAAGAACTGGATCGCGATGACTGATCAGGCGCACAAGCCTAGAGCAGATATTCCCAATCTCGCTTGCTACGAAGATCTACTGTCGTTCGAGCACGATAATTTTCAGTGGCCGACGTTTGATGAAAATGAGGCTGCTTGCCTCTGCTATACCTCGGGCACTACTGGAAATCCTAAGGGCGCACTGTATTCGCATCGTTCTACGCTGTTGCATACCTACGCTACAGCGATGCCGGATGTATTAGGCCTATCGGTAGACGACGCCGTACTGCCCATCGTGCCGATGTTTCACGTCAATGCATGGGGCCTTCCATATGCGGCGGCTTTGATCGGCTTCAAGCTGGTACTGCCAGGCCCATTGCTCGATGGTGCCAATCTCAGTGAATTACTGATTAACGAAGAAATCACTTTTTCTGCGGGTGTGCCAACAGTCTGGTTGGGCTTGCTGAATCACGCTCGTGAGCAGGGCATAAAAATGCCTGCACTGAAGCGCTGTATCGTCGGCGGTTCGGCTTGTCCCAAGTCGCTGCTTGATGCGTTTAGAGATGAGCTCGGCATCAGATTGCAGACCAGCTGGGGTATGACAGAGACGTCACCTTTGGGCACCGTCAATACGTTGAAGAAAAAACATCGAGCAATGCCAGACGATGAGCGTGCACGATTTGAGTTGAAGGCTGGCAGATTAGCTTTTGGTGTCGAAGCCAAGGTTGTCGATGCAGAGGGCAGGGAATTGCCGCGCGACGGAAGCACCTCTGGCGAGTTGATGGTGCGCGGTCCATGGGTAGTCGAGCGCTATTTCAAGGCTGACAAAAATCCATTGGTTGATGGATGGTTTGCAACCGGCGATGTTGCAACGCTGGACGCCGACGGTTTCATGACGATTACTGATCGCGCCAAAGATGTCATCAAATCTGGCGGAGAATGGATTAGCTCCATTGATCTGGAAAATATTGCGATGAGCCATCCAGCAGTTGCTGAGGCTGCCGTGATTGGTATTGCACATCCAAAATGGGATGAGCGTCCGCTCGTTGTTGTGGTCAAGCGAGATGATGCGGTGCTAACGCGCGATCAGCTGATTGCTCATTACGAAGGGCGAATGGCGAAGTGGTGGACGCCAGATGATGTTGTTTTTGTAGATGAGCTGCCACACACCGCCACTGGCAAAGTGCACAAGCTCAAATTGCGCCAACAGTTTTCGACGTATCAGTTACCGGGTGTTGTCACCTGAAATAATCTTTTGATTCTGGAGTAAAGCCCGCTCCAAACAGTAGGCGGGTAGGTGCTTTTTGGGAAGGAACCCGTTGTCTGAGTCGATATTTAGAGTCATGGGTGTAAACTCATGACCATGACTGAACCCACAATTCTTGACACGATCCGCGGATGGAAATGGTTCACCTACGCTCCGCCGGAAGCGCAGCAGTGGTTGGCTGATCGCGCGAGCTTGAAGAAGATATCTAAGGGCACCATCGTTTTTTCTGTGGGCGATCCTGTCAAATATCTCTACGGGGTCATCAGCGGAAATTTTCGAATTTACGTCACCACCCAAAATGGCGACCAAATAACACTGGAAGATGTGGCTGCCGGTAGTTGGTTTGCCCACTGGAATCCGTATAAAGATCCGCTGTACCGAGTGAGTTGCGATTGCCAGCGCGATTCAGTGGTTGCGGCGATCGGTTACGAAGATGTCGGTGAATTCTCAAGGCGATGGCCGGAGTTCTATCGCGGTCTGTACGAGGAAGTTGCCGATCGCCATGAAGTCATCGTCGCGCGCATCGAACTGCTTTCGTTTCACACTCTCGATGTGCGTCTGGCGGTTTATTTTCTCCGCATGCTGCATCTGCGTGCTGAAAAGAAAGCGCAGGGCGCGACATTTGTGGACATGGGGATTAGCCAAACCGAGGTGGCCGCTCGCGTCGGCGGAGCACGTCAACGTGTGAGTAGCATCATCAATAAGTGGAAAAAGCGTGGCTTGATCGAAGTGAATGAAGCGGGCGGCATCTCTGTTCGCGACATTGAGAGCATGAAAGTTGAAGCGATGAAAACTGGTTTTGATCTTTCTACCTACCTGGCCGCATGGCATGGTGGATGGAGAGAGAAGAAGTGATTGCCAGAAATATTTCGTCGCTTCTCACAGCCTAATAAATTACTTCGAATAATCCGGCCGCGCCCATGCCGCCGCCCACACACATCGTGCAAACGACATATTTGGCACGGCGTCTGCGGCCTTCAATGAGTGCGTGACCAACCATTCTGGCTCCAGACATTCCATAGGGATGGCCGATGGAGATGCCACCACCGTTTACATTCAACAGTTCATCGGGAATGCCAAGCTGGTCCCGGCAATAAAGCACCTGTACTGCAAACGCTTCATTGAGTTCCCAGAGGCCAATGTCGTCCATTCTCAAGCCATGAGCTTTGAGTAGTTTCGGAATCGCGTAGACAGGGCCAATGCCCATCTCGTCCGGATCTAAGCCTGCAACAGAAATGCCGCGATATATTCCCAAAGGAGTGAGTCCGCGTCTTGCAGCTTCACTGGCTTCCATCAGCACCGAAGCAGAAGCACCATCGGATAGCTGGGAAGCATTGCCGGCTGTGATGTGTTCGCCTTGCTTGATGATTTGGCCATCTTTAAAAACCGGCTTCAGCTTGGACAGATCACTGAGTTGAGTCTGTGGGCGATTTCCTTCATCTGCTTCGATGCAAACGTTAACGTCATCAATGCCGCCAGTTTCCTTGTTGGCAACTTTCATTATTGAAGCGAGCGCAACAATCTCATCATTAAATTTTCCTGCGGCTTGCGCTGCTGCAGTGCGTTGCTGCGACTGCAATGAATAAGCATCCTGTGCATCACGGCTGATGCCATATCGCTGCGCGACAATTTCTGCGGTCTCGACCATCGACATATAGATAGAAGGCTTGTGCTCAGCCAGCCATGGATCTTTGATCATGAACATGCCGGGAGTTTGATTCATTGAGATCGACTCAACGCCGCCGCCGACGGCAATGCTCATGCCATCGCAGATGATTTGTTTTGCAGCGATCGAGATGGCCATCATTCCGGATGCGCACTGGCGATCAACCGTTTGCCCGGAAACTGTCGCAGGTAAACCCGCACGCAGCAGGCTCTGTCGCGCAACGTTCTGAAACGCGGTGCCCATCTGTATCGACGAACCTAAGATGACATCGTCTATTTCAGCGGGATCAACTCCAGATCTTGAAATGGCATGCTGAATCGCGTGGCCAGCCAACGTAGGCGAGGGCATGTTGTTGAAAGCGCCGCGGTAAGCTTTGCCGATAGGAGTTCTTGCTGTAGAAACAATGACAGCTTCGCGCATGGACATGAATGAATCTCGGATTATTGTTGGGGGGCTGCTTTGCGGATGAACTTGGCCGCCTGCTCACCACCTTGAAGAAACATTTTCTGGCCTTCGCTTGAAGTGATCTGATCAAAATACTTTGCAACATTCTCAGGGGAGCGTTCTGCTGGGCTCAGATAAATGCCTTCGGTTTCGTAAATCATCGTGCTGGCATAACCGCCCGCGCCTGCGCACAAGATGGTGCGGGTAGGTGCATCTTCACTCACCAGGAACAAGAGACCTGTTGTGACAGCTTCTGGCGTCAGTTGCTCTGCCGCTGCTGCGGGAATGCCGAGGTCATCGGTCATGCGGGTGAAGGCGGTTGGGGCCAGAGAATTGACACGAATGTTGTATTTCACGCCTTCGAGATGCAGTGTGTTCATCAGGCCAACAACGCCCATCTTGGCGGCAGCGTAGTTTGATTGACCAAAGCTTCCGTAGAGGCCCGATGACGAAGTCGTCATAACGATGCGGCCATAATTCTGTTCGCGCATCACATTCCAGACGGCTTTGCTGCAAATGGCCGCGCCCATCAAATGGACATCGACCACAAGGCGAAACTCGTCCAGTGACATCTTCTGAAAAGTCTTGTCTCTCAGTATTCCCGCGTTGTTCACCAAGATATCGATACGGCCCCATTGCTTGAGCGCTGCACCCACCATCGCTTGAACTTCATCAGGATTGGTAACATTTGCGCCGCTGACAATTGCTTCGCCACCAGCATCCCGAATTTCCTTGGCAACGGATTCAGCCGCACTCAATGATTGACCGGTCCCGTCTCGTGAACCGCCTAGATCATTGATCACCAACTTGGCGCCGCGAGCAGCAAGGCCGAGGGCATGCGTACGGCCAAGGCCGTTACCTGCGCCAGTGATGATGGCCACTTTCCCGTCGAATCGGATTGTCATATGTCGCGCTCCTCGTTCCTGTTTTCAAGCTACAGGCATCGTAAGTCGCGATCGCTTATAAGGCTGTCACTACTGAGACAGAGGTCGCGACATCATCGGTCGACGTGGGCCTTGTCCAAGGAGCGAGCCGCTATATGTTTAGTCTTGCGTCCACTTGAACATGCTCGCGCCTATAGCCAGAAACACCACGGCCATCGCACTGAGAATCGCGAGCTGTGGTGCGATCTGCATAAAGCCTGCGCCATCCAGCATCACTGCACGTGCAGCTTCAAGCATGTGAGTCAGTGGGAAGATTTTGGCGGCGACTTGCAAGATTTGTGGTGAGCCGTCCATTGAGAAGAACACACCCGAGACCACCATCATCGGCGATGAGATCAGGTTGAGCAGTCCGCCTGCGAGTTCTTCGCTGGTGACGCGTGCAGAGACAGTGAGGCCCATCGCGATCATTGAGATTGCGCCGATCAGTGCTACCAGAAACAGATTGAAGTAACTGCCTTCCATGCGGAAGTGCAGGAACAGGTTGGTGCCTGTGAATACAACCACTGTGATCAGCATGATCAGTGCGAGTCGAGAGATGAGCTGTGCCGTGATGAACTCAATTGCGCGTAGCGGTGTGGCGTTGAGGCGTTTGAGATAGCCGGACTTGCGATAACGCACGATCACATAGCCGATGCCAAACAGGCAGGAGAACATGATGTTCATGCCGAGTACGCCGGGCACGACCCAATCGACATAACGAATCTGCGCGCCGCTGGCGATCTCGCGTTCAAGCTTGGGGCCATCTGTGCCCGCCAACACGCGCTCAAGTGTTGTGCCTTTCGGTGATTGATCATTCACCCAGTATTTGCCGGGTGTGCCACGCAGATCGAGCAGCATGTCGATACGGTGACGCTGCACTTTTGGCAGTGCTTCTTCCACGTTGGTTTCTGCGTAGAACTGCACATGCGGTGTAGCGAGGAAGGGATGTAGTTTTGCATCGAGCGCAACGCCAGGTGGTGCGATCACTGCAGCTTTGAATAGTGGCTGGCCGGGCCCTGAAAAAATCAGCGCCATACCGGCGACCATCACCAGCGGGAAAATCAGGTTCCAGCCAAGTGCGGAAGTATCACGCAGGAATTCCAGCGTGCGTGCGAGTGTCATTGCCCATAAACGTTTCATGAGCGCATCTCTCGGCCGGTGAGTCTTATAAATAAATCTTCCAGCGTGCGTGGGCGAATCTTGAGATGAGTGAGTGACACGCCGGCATCGAGCAACTTGCGTACCGCCGCATTCACATCTGCCGTCATCAGCTCTGCTGCTTCTCTGTTGACGGTGAAGCCCAGTGCTGCAGCCTGATCATTCAACTCAGCGAGAGGAATTTCCAACACGCTGTCGTTGAAGTGCTCAGCCAGCAAACGATTGGGCGTGCCACGCGCAATGATGTGACCGTGATCCATGATCGCGATTTCATCGCAGAGCAGATAAGCCTCTTCCATATAGTGCGTCGTCAACACAATGGTTTTGCCGCGTGCTTTGATCGACTGCACCAGCTCCCAGAAATTTCGACGAGCCTGAGGATCAAGGCCGGTCGTGGGTTCATCGAGGAACAGCAGGTCAGGATCATTGACCAGCGCAATCGCGAGCAGCAGGCGTTGGCGCTGACCGCCGGAGAGTTTGCGACTGTCGCGATCCATGAATTCGCCGAGGTGACAGATCTCGACTAATTCTTCAATGCTTGGACCTTGCTCATACAGCGAGTGGAAGAAGCGTAGGTTTTCTTTGACAGTCAGGAAGTCTTGCAGCGCTGTGGTCTGAAACTGGATGCCAACACGCTCGCGATAACGTGGACCAATCGGTTCGCCGCGAAACAGAATCTCGCCAGAGCTTGGTTTGAGAATGCCTTCCAGCATTTCTACTGTGGTGCTTTTGCCTGCGCCATTGGGGCCGAGCAGACCAAAACAACTGCCTTCAGCGACCTCAAAGCTCACGCCGTCAACGGCCTGAACTTTAGGGAAGTGTTTTTTGAGATTACGGACGGTGAGGATGTCTGGCATGCGGCATTGTAGCGGGCAGAATCATGTCAGGGTCAGGATTTGTAGCATCATGATCTCGCCGCTACGAGACCCGAATAAAAAATATGAAAAGGGCCAGCTTGTGCTGGCCCTTTTCAATTACAGCCTTAAGAAATACGGCTTAGCGCTTTTCGATTTGGCAGGGAATCGCGGTTTCGAAAGCAGAGGCTGAGACGTAGCGACCTTTAGGAAAATATTCGCCCATGTCTTTTTCTTCGTCGCCCACTTTGCCGACCGCTTGGATCGAGTACGGAAAGTTCTGGGTTCCGAGCATGTGGCGCAGCTGCAGCACGGTGACATCCGCATCGCCGGTACCATCGCCATCATCCGCCATCGGCAGCCATGCAACACCGCATTGGGTGATGGCATTGCGTGGACGATCAGCCGCACGACTTACAACGATGGTGTAGTAACCATCCGGGCCAACCGGAATGTTCTCATCATGCACGCAGCCGTTGACGCGGGTGTTAGCAAAGCCTTGGTTGGAGCAATACGACCAGTAGCGCAATTCGCCGCTACCCATCGTTGCATCACCGTTGACGGTACGTGGAGTGGTCGGTGCCTTGGCGCGCAGTACAAACACCTTGCCGAGTTTGCGATTGAGAATGGTGCGGATGTACTGGTTGTCGAGGTTGGGGTAGAAACCGCCTTCGCTCTTCGGTGCGTTCGGGTTCACTGGTTCGCCGGTATAGATCGCGTATAGAGCTTCACGATCGAGCTGCGGATACCAGGTTGGTTTGGTGGTGGCCGGATAGGTTGGTGAAATCTTTGCGGCGACAGCGAGCAGCTTGCTGTATTGCTCCATCGGCACCGCCATTGCGGCAGGGTCCAGCTGCAGTGGCTGCTTGGCTTTGAGCGCTTTGCAGGATTCAGCACCGCGCAGCACCGTGCCATCGGCCATCGTCAGCACTGGCGTCGGCAGACCAACACCACCGGTTTCATCACGGCCTTTGTCCGATGCATAGATGCGATACAGCATGGTCTGCTGGCCCGTGCCGTACTTTGGTGAGTGGATCGCGCTACGCGTCAGACCCACAAGATTCATGCCGGTCTTCTGGTCTGCGGGACGCGGGCCGTCAACAACACTGAGGCTGTAGCTGCGAGCCTTGGCGTTGCGGTCGGCACCTTGCAGGAAAGGATTGATTGAACCAGCCTTGGGCTGGATCAGATAATCGGCAACCGACTCGATCGGCTTGCCAGCGCCGTCATAGCTGATGATCGACATGTAACGCGAGTGCGGGAACTCGCCTTCCAGCGTCAGCTTGGCACCTTCAGGGATGGTGAAGGTTGCGGCCCAGTAGAACGTTGCGGCATCCGGGTAAGCGATGTTGATGTAAGGATCGGCACTCACAGGGCCGCGTGACCAGTAACAGGTACGTGGACCTGGCATCGGATCCTTGCCAGCAAGGACGCGTGCCATCACTTCATCCATGCGCAGATCAGCACTGGGTTCGGCTTGTGCGCTAGCGGCAAAAATAGTGGCAGGGAGCACCGCAATCAGTGCGAGTGTTTTCAATTTGCGCAGCGGGTTCAGCATGTTCATGGTTTTCTCCTCCATGGTGTTTGAAATAGCGGCGGCTGATAGCCGCCGCTCAATGCGGGAAATGTTTAGAAGCGGTAACCGACGCTGGCGATCAATGCGTCGCGGTCTTTGAGGTTGTTGTAAGCGCCACCCCAGATCGGTTGCCATGCCAGTTCTACGTCGAAGGTTTTGCGGAATTCACCTTTGACCGAGACCGAAGCAAACTGGCGACCCGCTGAGACCAAGCCGTCTTCTGACCAGCCGTAGATGTCGTAGCCGTAGACAAAGCTCGGCGTGATATCGAGACCCGTGGCCACCTGCGGGTAGAGCAGTCCGGTGCGCATGCGATAGGCCACAGAGTTGCTGCTGATGTAGCCGTCGGTGGAGCAGCTCTTGGCAGAACCCGTGCAAGCAGGGCCGCCCTTGACTGCAGCCTGACCGTAGACGTCGGCACGACCAAAGCGCATATCTTCAACATCTGGAATACCGGCCCACTTGTAAGCCAGTTCCATGGCGGCCTGTCCCGACTTGGCGCCGAGTACACCTGGCAGGCCATGTGCAAAACCGAGATTGAGCTGAGCGACCTTGTGACGTTCAAAGCCTTCCATCGCTTCGCCCGGAGCCAGTGCGTTGGTCTTGGCGCGCAGTGGGGTCGGATTGGTCTTGCTGACAAAGCCGTTGAGCAGATCGCCGGCGTTGTATTGGAAAGGTTGGTTCGGGCGATAGCTGGCTTCGACCAGCACAGCGCCGTATTGCAGCTTCTTGTTGAAGGTCAGTGCGGCGATGCGGATGTCATCTGCATACTGCGTGAAGTATTGCGGGTTCAGTCCATCCGCATTGCCCGGCACGAATAGAGGCGAAGCAGCAGGGCGGCCCGATCGGATCGCGCCGTAGTAAGCGTTGCGTGAGTGGAACTGGGCAAGATAGAAGCCGATGGTGGAGTTGATCGAGGTGAGTTTCTGCGTCAGCCCCAAGCCACCTTGTAGACCGCCCGGCGTTTCGGTTTCAGCGCGGCCGACAAACTGACCGGCAGCCAGCGTGCCACGGTCGGTGAGCATGCCGAACACAACTTTGTTGCAACCTTCAGCAACGAAATCCGTCTGTGAGTAGAAGGTGCCGCAACCCATCGGCACATTGCGCACGAAGTGGGTCTGCACGAAAGCTTCGGCGTTGAGGGTGTTGGTAATTGAGTAGTGTCCGCTGATGGCAGGAACTGCCACGCGTCCTTCATCTTTGAGCGTGCCAGCGCGGCGCTGTGCTGGCAGATCGCGTGGTGACAGATCGCCAAGGCCACCAGTGAGGGTGAACTTGTTGCCCCAGTCCAAACGCTGCAAGCCGACTTTCCAGCCACTGTTCGCGTATTCGCCGTAGGCATAGACATCGCCTGCGGCAATGCCCTGGAATTTCGAGCGCGAAGAGAAACCCTTGTCGCTCAGCGGCTCGTCGGCAGCGTAGTCGTTGACCGAATTGCCCCAAGGGCGATTGCCGTGCTTGAGTTCGTAGTCATACCAAGCTTGAGCCTGACCAACGAGGCCGTGCTGGCCGAAAACATAACGCAGCTCCAGCATGCCTTTGACGGTGGTGGAGACCGGTGACCACTTCTGAAAGTTGAGGTTGCCGTCGTCCTGATTTTTGCCGCTGTTTGAAGTACCTGTGCCGCCGATTGCAGCAGCGTTGCCGCTGAACAGCAGTTCAGGGTCGGCATCGGTGGTGCGCAGCACGGTGCCGAAGTAGACCGAGCCGCTGGCCGTAAAGCCGTCCTTGGCGGCTGGCGCTGCTGCAGTTTTAGGGGTTGCGGCTGCAGGCGCTGCTACAGATGCTGGAGCCTGAGCAGGTGTAGCCGCTACAGCGTCATCGGCCGCTGCGGATGAAGCTTGCGCCAGCAGTCCCAGCGCCAATAAAGGCGCAGCCGTCCCTAATAGATTTGTCATCGCTTTCATGGCGTCTCCTCACGCTGCTTCGATTCTTGCCGAAGCGTTTGTGCTTATGCCGGCACCGGCACTGAACCATTGGTGTTCAGATGCCAGCAGTTTGGAGATCGCAAGCCGCCGCAACTATGGGGCGGACACTACACTTATGGTTCGGTTTTCTGGTGTGTCTCAGTTCACAGGCCTGTCACGGCCTGAATCAGCGGGGAATCGAGATATCGACTACAAAAATATTTCCAAGCTGAAAGCCACAGGAACAACTTCCGTCAATGGCCCGAATTCTTTCCTGCATATTATTGAGGCCATGGCCCTGAATTGAATCGGGCATTGTTTCCGTGCAAGCGTTTTCAATTCGCAGTTGGATATCGCCTGCCTTGCACATCAGGCTCAACTTGACCGGGTCGGTTCCATGCGCATGTTTTGCAGCGTTTTGCAGCGCTTCAGAAGCACAGAAATACAGAGCGTGCTCAACCTTTGGTGACAAAGCGGGGAGGTCGTCAATCTCGAGCGTGACTTTCTTTCCTGACTCGTGAGCAATCTGCTTTAAAGCGGCGCTTAGTCCCAAGTCGGCGAGAGCGATTGGAGTCTGGCCATGAGCAAGCTCCCGCACGTCGCGCAAGGTGGCGACAACATCGGCATCCAGTTCGCTGAGCAGGATTCGCGCGCGACGGTGATCTTTTTCAAGAATCCTTTGGGTCACGCTGAGTTTCATGCGCAAGGCAATCAGGCGTTGTTGTGCGCCGTCATGCAAATCTCGTTCGATACGACGGCGCTCTTCAGCGGCGGCCTGAGTGCGGGTGCTGGCTAATTCAATTTCACTGCGATGACTTTCAAGCGCAACCTGCATCGCACTGGCTACGGCTTCAACCAACATCGGCTCATCGTCGATGCCAATGTCGTGACTCAAAGCAGCCACCGGCTGACCACTGGCATCGTGGACCAAAGTGACTCGGCGTGAATCATTGGCTGATTCAGCGGATAAGTAGGTTGCGTTGCCGCGGGCATCGACCCACTGATCTCTTGAGCGATAAGCAATGGTCAGTGAAGGGTCGCTCAAGGCCTGTGCCATTACATCACGTAACTGCGCCGTATTCGGACGCGTGCTGAGACCAGTGACCAGTTTTTGCAAGGCACTGGCCATGTAAAGACGTCCGCGCAACAGGCCCAGCACAATTGATGCGGGCACTAGCCACAGCGTGACGGTTAGCGCGATCGGACCATAACCAAACAACAGGAAGGCGGCGACGCTGAGTGTTCGACAGATCGACGCAAACAGCACCGGCGCGAGCGTGTGACGCATCAGTGGAGTGGCTTTGCTTAGACGTTGCATCAGCAGCAAGGCTGCAGCGATGGCAGTCATCACTCCGAGCAGACGGAATGCCAGAAAAGCGGCGTGCGAGATGGCGGGATGATCGGTGATGAACAGGACATTGCGTGGGCAATCCACACTGCAGGTGACAAAACGTCCACCCATCGGAATGGCCGACGATGTCGTCAGTCCAAGCAGCCACAACAGTGGCAATACAACGAGTGCGATGAATACGACGGCGCGTGCGCGTCTGTCATTCAGCAGGCCGGTGGGGAATGACAGCATCACCCAGATCAGCAGCGCTTCGATCAGTGGACGTGCAGCGCGACCGATCGTGAACAGATAGGGATTGGAAGATTGAACCAAGGTTTGCAAGAGATACATCAGCGCCAGTGCAAACATCAGTCGATCGAGTGGGCGACGTGAGTCACGCAACGACACTGAGGCGGCTGCGCCGAAGACCAGCGCAAAACCAATCACTGGCAACAGTGCTTCGATTGGTGACGATCCGCTGTAGAGGCCGAAGGCAAGACCAACGATGGCTAACGCACAGCCACTGATCAGTAGTATCAGCGCCTTGTTCGCCACAAAACTCATCCGGGGCGACGCTGCAGGTAAATCAGTGTGGCGTAAACCCGGCGACTGACCTGATGATCATCGGTGAGCCCGAGACGACCAAAAATTTCACTCACATGTTTTTCTACCGCACGCTGCGTCAGGTGTCGCTCTTGTGCAATCGCGGCATTGCTCTTACCGATGGCAACGTCAGCAAGAATTTCGCGCTGTCGTGGCGTGAGGTCATCCAGTGGCGAGCGCTGATGTCGTGACGCTTTGACCAGATTCTCAACCAACTGCGGATCAACCCGACATTCGCCTGCGGCAATCGCCTTGATAGTAGCGACCAAATGATCGAGGTCGTGGATACGTTCTTTCAGCAGATAAGCGCGTCGCGCCGCGCCGGAAACCAGCAAACGCTCGGCGTAATCGACCTGCTCGTGCTGGCTCATGACGACAACGCCCATCTGTGGGTGTGTTTCGCGCAGACGATCAGCAAGGCGAATGCCTTCATCGGTCAGTGTGGGTGGCATGCGGATGTCGGTGAGCACGACGTCAAAAGAGAGTGACTCCAACGCGGCATACAGCGCCGTGGGTTCAGCATACGAGCCGCAAACTTCTATATCCGGTGACAGCGACAGGATTTGGGCAAGCCCTTCTCGAATCAGGAAACTATCGTCAACGACTGCGATGCGTAATTTCTTATGCGCAGGTGGACGAGTTTCTTCTGTAACCGAACGCTTGCCAGGCAAGTTTTTCTCCTCAGGTTTCAGGAAAGTAATGTTTGCTGGTGAAGCTCACTGCCGTCCTGTAGGCGTGACTCCCCAAGTCTACTCGCGCGGTAATCTCACGCCAATTTCTCGCAGCTCGCCGCCTTCCATTCTGCGAACGACGAGTTCGATATGGCCTAAGCGCAGGCGATCACCCACCACTGGGCGTGGCAGGAATTTGAGAACGAGTTGACCCACATTGAGTTCGTTGGTGCTTTCCGGAAGTTTAACGCCGTAATTCTCAGCCAGATCTTTTGCAGCGGCCTCAAGCGAGATTTCGAATTCACCAAAGAACTGGCGGCTCGCTGCTGCATCCGCACGTTGGCGTTTGGCTTTGAAGACGGTGTCGAGACGTTCCAGATCGGTTTCAGCAACGAGCAATGAAACAAAGTCGCCAGCTTGCAGTACGCCCCATTCGCGATACGAAAGCAGGTGGCCACTGCGAGTGACAGCGATGATGCGTGAGTGATCGCGGATCGGGAGTTCTTTGGGGCGACGACCAATATGTGAGCTGTCGACGGGCAATTTGTAGCTAACAATTTCGTAGCCGCTTTGACCCGGCAAATCCACTTCCAAACGCTTCACGCGTGCGCCGGTGCGCGGGATATACAGTTTCAACATTTGTGCGGCGAGCGGCACGCTCCAGCCTTGCAAGAGCAGGGACACCAACACGATGAAGAAAGCGATGTTGAAGATGAGGCCGGCGTTTTCGATGCCAGCAATCCATGGAAATGTGGCCAATACAATTGGCACAGAGCCGCGTAATCCCACCCAGGAGATAAAGGCTTGTTCACGCCAGGGGAAGCGGAAGGGCAACAGGCTGATTACAACGGCAAGCGGGCGTGCGGCTAGGATCAGGACTAAACCAATTAAGAGTGCTGGCAGTGCAATGGTTAACAACTTGTGAGGGCTAACAAGTAGGCCAAGGATCAAGAACATGCCGATTTGTGCCATCCACGCGATGCCATCGTGGAAGCGGCGAATGCTCGCAAGTGCGCGCACTTTGCGATTGCCAACGAGCAGGCCAGCCAGATACACCGCCAAAAATCCGCTGCCGCCTAAGAGTGCGGTGAGACCAAATAACAAGAAGCAGCTAAACAGCGCAAACACTGGATACAGTGATTCATTGAGCTGCAGACGATTGAGCGCGCGTGCTAGCAACCAGCCTCCGGCAAGGCCCAGTACGCCACCAATGCCCATGTGCTCAACGAGCAAGAATAAAAACTGCTGCGTGGTGAAGGTGTCAGGCGATTGCAAATAAGCGATGACGCCGAGCGTGAGGAACACGGCCATCGGATCATTGGTGCCGGATTCGATTTCTAGCACGGAAGTGACGCGTGAATTTAGCGAGACCGTGCGGTTGCTGAGCAGTGAGAATACCGCCGCTGCGTCTGTTGAGCTGACAATTGCGCCAAGCAACATGCCTTGCGCCAACGGCAAATCCAACACGACGCTGCTGAGCCAGCCGACCACCAACATCGTGATAAGCACGCCAACAGTGGCAAGACTCAGCGCGGGACCAAGGCCCACGCGGAAAGTTTTGAACGAGGTGCGCATGCCGCCGTCGAACAAAATCACTGCAAGTGCGGCGGTACCGGCGAGATTGGTCAGTCTGAAGTCAGCAAAGTGAATATTGCCGGGTCCGTCTTCGCCCGCGATCATGCCGATGATGATAAATACGAACAGCAGGGGTACACCCAACCGTGGAGTGATCACGGTCGCCAGAATGCTGACCAGAAATAGCAGGCCAGCGGCAAACAGTATTTGGTTTACAAAATCCATCATTGGGTGGTGTCGAACTACATCGTCTACAGCATGAATTGTTCCAACTTTAGGAGTTGGTTCGCAATTTCTCTCAAAACTCCCTTGAGATTCTAAACACAGTGTAAGTCGCCGTTAGGTCTAACGACATTGTTTTTATGAATAAAGCGACTTCGGCCCAAAAAAAGCGCCACTGAGTGCCGGGTGGCAGGCTCAGTGGCGCGGGTACGCCTTCACTAAGGCCGTGACTTAGCCGGGACGCTCAAGCGGTTGACGCTCTCTGCGCTCAGGTGCCGGACGTTGTTGTGGCGCTGGCCGATTCTGATTTTGCCCGCGGTTCTCAAAAGCGGGGCGTTGGAACGGGCTCGTTCTCTGCTCTGCACCGCGCTGCGGTTGTTCGCGCGGGGTGGGCTGAGGAATATTGAGCGGTTCTGGTCGCTGAATGGGTTCCGCGCCGCGTGGGTTGCCTAACTGAATCCTTGGTCGCTCTTGCCGCTGTTCGGGCTGCTGTTGAACCGGCGGCGGAGTGGGGGCGCGATTGTTGTTGGAGTCTGTGTCTCGACGGGTCTGGTTGTTCCAGCGTTGATCTATGTCACGACGTGGATTGTCTTGCTGCTGTACAGGCGCGGGAGCTGGCTTGGCGATGTCGACGGTATTGTTGCCTTGACTCTGTCGGTCATCATTGCGCTGCTCACCGCGATTCTCACCACGATTCCAGCGTGAGTCATTGTCGCGGCGCTGCGGGCTTTCTTGTTGCGTTGGCTGCGACGGTGAACCCTGCTGCGGACTGTGTGACGACTCGTCGCCACGTTTGCCCCAAGGCGAAAAGCGCGAAGACGGCATTCTGTCGTCCTTGCGATCGTTGCCCTCATTACGCTGCGTATCGCGATTCCAACGTGGGTCGTTCTCGCGGCGCGACGGTGCAGACTGAATTGCATCACCAGGACGATTGCTGTCGTTGCGTGCCGCTGGTCGGTTGGTCGTCACGTCATTGCGACGATTATTGTCGCGATCAGCTGGCGTGGTGCGTCCGATACCCCAGGAATTTTGCGTGTGCGGTTTAGCATCACGACCGCCCAGAGATGTCTGCGGTGGCTTACGGAATGAAACCGGTGGCCGCGTAAATTCTTGCGAAGGCGTGCGTGCCGAGCCGGATGCACGCAGGCCTAGCGTTGGTCGGCCAGAAGGCAGGTCATTACGCTGTGCTGAAGGTGCGCGCTCCCATTGTTTTTGATCAACACGTACTTGTGCGCCATGCACTGGGCGGCCATGCGAGAAAGTATCGCGCGTCACAACCGTAGTGCCGCCGCGCACAGACTGATTCATGTAGCCATTACGATTGGGGCGTCCGCCACGGTAATCGTTATAAACGTTGGTGACGTGTGTGTGATTGATGTTGGTAACGTTGCGGACGTTGATATTGGAGAAGTAGCGCTTGCTGCCGCGATACCACGGTACATAAACATCACGTGGACCCAATGGCACCCAAGCAACAGGGCGGCCAGCGGTTACCGAAACGCCCCAGCCATTACCACCAACAAAAGCGACGGTTGCTGGGCAATAAACGGGGCGTACATGTCGTGGGCCCGGCACCCAACCCCAACGGTTGCTGACATGAACCCAGCGACCGTAATGGAAGGGCGCAAAGCCCCACGACGCGTCGTCGATCCAGGTCCAGCCCCACGGCGCAACATAGGCCCAATGGCCGTAGCGATACGGTGCCCAATCAACAGCGACTGTGGTCGGATACCAGACGCTGCCGTATTCGGTGACCGTGGTCCAAGTGCCATTGCCGGCAAGATCGTTGTAGCCCACAACATCCGGCGATACATAAGTTGTGTTGGCGGCGATGTTGCTGGCGCGTGCATCGCGATCATTGCACCAGAGGTCAAAGCTATCGGCTGCGGCGAGTGGCATGCCCGCGATATTGCTTAACTCGGAATCTGTAAAGCGCCAAGCTTGTCGGCCGCTGATCGGATAACTCGTGCCGCGTTCGCCGTAGACCGTACCTGCGCCGTTTTGCAGAATCGAAACGGTCGTGGAGCTGCCGTCATCGGCCACCACAATTTTGTAAGTACCGGGCTGCGTGATCACAAAGGCAACAGTGGGGGTGTCCACTTCGTTGTTCTGGCCTTCGCGAATCGTATCGACACGCCAGTTGAGTGTGCCGCGGCTCAATTCAATCTGCGTGCCGCGATCATCAAGATTTAAAAAGTTGAAACCGGTGTTGCCAGAAATTCGCAGATCGCCGCCGTCGATATCCATTGCAGCACGTCCGCCGTCGTTGGTGAGAAGACGGTCGCCGGTGGTGAGTGGGCGATTGATGCTGGCTTGATTCCAATCGTCATCGCCAGCGGGAGCAAAAGTGACGTCGCCAGAGATCGCGGCCAAGCGTGCAATACGGCTTGGCGGATCATCCTCATCTTGTGCCGAAGCGCCGCCGGTGATCAGTACGGTGACTGCGACCAGTGCATAGCGCAAAAAAGCAGTGCCGCGTTTGGCGGAGGAGAAGATGAGAGATTGCTGACTGTCCATGCGGGCTCGACTCTGGGTTCAGATACGGCGGTTTATGGAAGGTATGACAGCACTCTAGTCCTGAATCAAGGCTGAATGTATTTGCCTGTGTAAAGCTCTGTTAAAGGCTTAGGCCAATTTGTCCTGACGGTGCTGCTCATTCAGGCTTTCCAGCAGGCGATCGGTAATTTGTCCTAAGAAGGCAGCGGCCTGTTCGCGCTGCCCGCGACGCAGGGAATCCACCACGCCGGCACGCAGTTCATTGAGGCCTGTCACAAAGCCAATTTTCTTGGCCATGATGCGCGAACGCACGCCCCAAGCCATCGATTCCCAAGCTTTGAGAAACAGGCGATTGCCCGACATCTCGACCAGCTTTCGATGAAACCGCAGAACGTCATCCATCAAGTCATTGATGCAATCACCACCGCGCAGCGTCGCGGCTTCAATGCTTTGAACTTGCAGGTCTAGTTCGGTCAGATCTTTATCGCTGAAAAAGGGAGTTGATCTGATGGATGCTGTTTCGAGTAATCGACGCAGTTCATAAGCTTCACGCAATTCGCCCAGATCAAGTTGGCGCACACGTGTGCCGCGATAACGTTCGGTTTCGACCAGACCTAATGCTTCCAGCTCACGCAGTGCTTCACGCACGGGTGCTTGGCTTACGTTGAATTCACGCGCCAGTGCTAGTTCTTTGAGATGCATGCCTTCGGGATAAACGCCATCGAGAATCCGCGACACTAACGTGTCGCGAATCGGATCTCGCATGCAGGTGCGGTTCAGTTTCATTTGGTGCCACCACTTTTCCCAGCTTCAGCTGCTTCTGGCTTTGGCTGAACAGGACGCACGGTATCGCCAGTGGCGATGGAATCAGGTGGATTGATGATGAGACTGTCCTTGGCGTTGACGCCAGTCAGCACTTCCACTTCCTTGCCAAAGTCACGTCCCAGCGTAATGGTCTTCAGTGCAACGCGATTATTAGCGTCTACGCTTGCGACTTGAATTGCGCTGCCGCGGAACAGCAGGGTGTTGTCGGGAACGCGCAGAACAGTTTCATTCACAGGTAACTGAAAGTGAACTTCAACGTAGGAGCCAGGAAGCAATATCTTCTTGCTGTTGTCTGCCACTAATTGAGCCAGCATCGTGCGCGTGGTTGGATCAATTGCATTAGCCGTGTGCAGTACTTTTGCTGGAAAGGTTTGGCCCGGATGCTCTGCAAAGCGTAGCTCGGCATTCATCCCTGGCGTGATGCTGGCGGCATAGCTCTGCGGCAGCTGCACGTAGATACGCAGCTGATGCGTATCAACCAAGTGAAACAGCTCTTGCTGTCCGCTGACGCCGGGGTTGATCAAGTCGCCTACATCAACATTGCGCGTGGTGATCACGCCGTCAAAAGGGGCGACGATATTTTTGAAACCTTGTAGCTGACGCAGGCGATTAAGGTTGGCCTGTGACGAAGCCAACGCAGCAGATTTGGCTGCAGCATCACCGCTTTTTTCATCAGCTTCTTGTGGCGAAACGGAATCAATTGCCAGCAGTGCCTTCCAGCGTTCTGCCGTGCTTTGTGCGAGCTGTTGATTGGCTTGTGCGCTGGCAAGGTCTGCATGCGCTTGTGCAAGTTGCTGATCAACTTCTGGTGTATCAATTTCAGCAAGCACTTGTCCTGCCTTCACGGATGAGCCGATATCCACTTTCCAACGCTTGAGATAGCCGCTGGTGCGCGCGTAGATCGGTGCGTCAGACCAGGCTTGTACATCACCCGGGAGGGCGAGGTCTTCTGCTGCGTCATCGGTGCGTGGATGGGCAATGTTGACCGGAATCGTATTCTGCAGCTGCGTCTGCTTTTCCAGTTTGTTCTGTGCGCGAACGCGACCAATGATGCCCCAGGCTGCGACCAGCGCGACGACGATGCCGATGATGATGCCAATACGCGCGGCGCCCCATGAGCGATGTGGCAACTGTGGCGATGAGGATTTGATGTCAGTCATAAAAACTCCGGGCACTACCGTGTGGCGCCGGCGCGACGGCCGTGCACCATGCTGAAAATTGCAGGAACAAAAAAGAGTGTTGCGATGGTGGCAAAGAACAGGCCGCCGATGACGGCACGGCCGAGTGGCGCGTTTTGTTCGCCGCCTTCACCAAAGCCCATAGCCATAGGCACCATGCCGATGATCATCGCGAGTGCGGTCATCAACACGGGGCGGAAGCGTGAGAAGCCTGCGTCGAGTGCGGCATCCAGTGCGCTGAGGCCTGCGGCTAATCGTTCACGCGCAAAGCTCACCACCAAGATACTGTTCGCAGTCGCCACGCCCATACACATGATGGCGCCAGTGAGTGCAGGCACGCTGATGGTTGTGTGTGTGAGGAACAACATCCAGACGATGCCCGACAGCGCAGCTGGCAACGCTGAAATGATGATCAACGGATCTAGCCACGACTGGAAGTTGACCACGATCAGCAAGTAGATCAACACCACGGCGCCGAGCAGGCCGAGGAACAGGCCATTGAACGATGAGGTCATCGTTTCAGCTTGACCACGAAGCACAATCTTGGAGCCCTTGGGCAGATCTTTTTCTGCATCCGCGATGATCTTGCGGATCGCTCGCGTTACGGTGCCAAGGTCGGTGTCTTGCACAGCGCCATAAATATCGATGGTGGGTCGAGCGTTGTAGTGCGTGATCACTTGTGGTCCAGCGCTACGGCTAAAGCTGGCGACGTTGGCGAGCGTTTGCTGTTGTGAACCATCTACAGAAGATGAGATTGGTGTTTGACTCAAAGCCTGTAGTGAGCTCAAGCGATGCTGCGGCGTTTGCACGGCTACGTTGTATTGCACGCCGCTTTTGGGATCTGTCCAATAACTTGGCGCAGTTTGGAAGCTGCCTGAGAGCGAGATCAGCATATTGGTCGCAACATCGTATTGAGTCAGCCCCAGCTGCGCGGCGCGCGTGCGATCAACATCTACTTGAATCTGCGGATAGTCGAAGGTTTGCTGAATGCGGATATCTGCAGCGCCAGGAATATTGCGCAGCTTAGGCAGCAGCGTTTCTGCAAAAGCGCGATTGGCTTGCAGATTGCCGCCACTGATCTGGATATCTAAAGGTGAGGGCAGACCAAAATTCAGAATCTGACTGACGATGTCAGCGGGCAAGAATGAGAACGATACCGACGGAAATAAATCGGGCAGTTTCTGCCGCAGTTCGCGCACATAGTCTTCGCTTGGTGCGTGACCTTTCTTAAGCGTGATCATGATGTCGGCATCGCCCGGACCAATCGGAGCAGACGTGCTGTAGGCCAAGTTGATGCCGCTGTTTGGCACGCCTATGTTATCGACGATGCTATCGAGATCTTTTGCCGGAATGATTTTGCGAATCTGTGCGGCGATGTCATCGCACAGCGGTGCAGTGTCTTCAATGCGCGTGCCGCTACGTGCACGCACATGCAGTTTGATCTGGCCGGCATCAACCGATGGGAAGAAATCCTGACCTAGGAAAGGCGTGAGCCCATAGCTGGCTGCGCCGGCTGCCATGAATATCGCAGCAAAGATCACCGGCTTCTTCAGCAGATTGCTGAGCAGGTTGTGATAGTTCTCACGCACGACGGTGAAGCGTGATTCAAAGCCTGCTTGAAAGCGTGCGAAGAAGCCACGCTTCTCATCATGCGCAACGGCTTTGTGCGGCTTCAGCCAGTACATGGCCAGTGTAGGGATCAAGGTTCGCGACAACAGATAAGACGCGAGCATTGCAAACACCACGGCTTCGGCCATCGGCACAAACAGATATTTGGCGATGCCACCGAGGAAGAACATTGGGATGAACACGATGCAGATACACAGTGTTGAGACCAATGCAGGCATCGCAATTTGTTGAGCGCCATCGAGAATTGCGCTCTCTACGTCTTTGCCTTGTTCCAAATGCCAGTTGATGTTTTCAATCGCTACCGTAGCGTCATCCACCAAAATGCCGACGGCAAGCGCAAGGCCGCCGAGGGTCATGATGTTGATGGTTTCGCCTAGTGCGGAGAGACACAGAATCGAAGCCAGTACGGATAGGGGAATTGATACGGTGATGATCAACGTGCTGCGCCAGGAGCCGAGGAACAACAGAATCATCAAGGCGGTTAGTGCTGCGGCGATAATGCCTTCGTGAATCACGCCATTGACTGAGGCGCGAACAAAGATGGATTGATCGCCGATGGCATCGATCTTGAGGCCATCCGGTGCTTCGGCGCGCACGTCAGGCATGCGTGACTTGATGTCATCCACAACCTTGAGCGTGGAGGCGCCGCCCGTTTTCAGTACGCTCATTAAAACTGAGCGATGACCGTCGACGCGCACGATATTGGTCTGCGGCGAAGATCCATCACGCACGTGTGCAACGTCGCGCACATAAATCATGGTGCCGTTTTTGTCAGCACGAATTGGAATGTCGTTCAGACCTTCAATCTTGAGCGGCGCAGCGTTGAGTTTGACGAAGTATTCGAAGTCGCCAATTTTCTGTGTGCCCGAAGGCAAAATCAGATTTTGTGCGCCGATGGCGGTCGTGACATCCGCGCCGGTTAAGCCTTTAGCACGCAAGGCGACGGGATCGAGATCGACCAAGACCTGACGAATTGCACCGCCGTAAGGGAAGGGCATCGACGCGCCCGCCACTGTTGATAGCTGCGTGCGCATAAAGCTGTTGGAGAAGTCGAAGATTTCCGCTTCGGACATCTTCGAGCTGGTCAGTGACAGCTGCAGAATCGGGACGCTTGATGCGTCGAAGGCCAGAATGAAGGGTGGCGAGATGCCTGGCGGCATCTGCTTAAGCAGTGTTTGCGAGATCGAGTTGATCTGCGAGATCGCCAAATCTTGATTAACGTTGGGCTGGAAAAAATACTTCACTACACCAGTGCCGTTGAGCGACAGCGATTCGGTGTGCTCAATATCGTTAACGGTAGTGGAGGCGATGCGCTCGCTGAGGCCGACGATGCGATTGGCCATGTCTTCTGGCGGCAGGCCAGTGTAGCGCCAGATCACGGCGACGACGGGAATGCGGATCGCCGGGAAGATATCAATCGGGGTGCGAATAATCGTAAAGACGCCGAGCATGACGATCAGCAGCGACATCACGATAAAGGTGTAAGGCCGTTGCAGCGCTACTCTGACAATCCACATACCCTTCTCCCGACCGATCTAAACAATGGCCGGGATGCGCTCGGCATGTCGGCCGGCGCATTATGGATTATCGATAATATTTATCAAGCTGAATTTTCCAGCTTTACATTACGTAGCAGGAAAAATCAGTGGAATTGACCTTGCGTAAAGGTCTTTAGATGCTGTTTATAAAGAGATTTTTTCTCTTATGCGGCGCGGGCAGGGCGTTCTGAAAGCATTGAGCGGGGACGTAAACGTCTCCACAAAAGGCCTGCCATAGCCATCAAGAAGAGCCCCAAAAGCATCGAGCCCGACATGGCGCCGCCGCCAATGCCACTGCGGCCACCGGTGCCGATCGAGAGGATCTCGGAATCGGTGCATCCGGCACGAATATCTTCACAGACATGCTTACCGCCGCCGCGGTCCGGGAAGCTGCGTGCCGAGCGGGAATAGAAGCTCAATTTGTTGCGACCCTGCTCGCCGTCATCGTCGAGCAGGCGCGCATCGGCAGTTTTATAGCCGACTTCATTTGAATGCTTGAGCCAGCGATCAAACCAAGCCAGCGAGTAATGCTGCGCCAGCGGATTGCCCCAGCCGCCAACGCAGCGATTGTTCTCGACCTTTGGACACCAGCTGCTGGCAGGGAATCCGGGAATCTGCGACCACTCAAAATGGGTGCTGCCACGGATTGTCAGCTCGAACACCGGGACGCCAGCTTTTTTCCATGCGGCGTATGCCCTTTTATTGCCTTCTGGGTCAGGTGGCTGGGTGTAAGGAACAGGAGCCAATCCGTATTCAGAGGTTTGTCCCATTGCTGGAACGCGGATGCCGAATTTGGGACTGCTACCCGCAGATGGGGCGCTCAATGAGTCCCAAGCTACAGCGACTTTGACGGGATTGCTGTTATCCATTTTGCCCGGCCAAGGATCTGCGCCTGGAGCGCCATAACCTTGCACGATCGAAACGCCGCGTGCGCCCAGCGAGTGCCCGGCGATGCCAAGGCGTTTCATGTCGATACGATCAATGATCGGATTGTAGGCAGCGACGGGCGTTGGATAAGTGCTGGCGCAAGTGATGTTGTGCGGATAAGGCGCAACAGAACTGGAACGGAAGAAATCGATAGCGTTGACGAAGCCTGTCCAGAACACGCTGGAATCGATGTTGCTGCCTTGAGCTCCCGTTGGTGTTTGTTGATCAGAGCGACCTTGGCCGCGTGGATCAAACGTCATCACCGCATAACCATTGCGCACGAGTAGTTGTGCCATCCACCAATACAAAGGTTCGGGTGCTTGCACCGAACCATTTTCAATCACAACCGCAGGCAGCTTGGAGCCCGCGTGCGAACCTTTGGGTGCCCACACGCGACCTGACAGACGCGCACATCCATCGTCATAAAACACAACTGGAATCACATCGGCTTCATCGGTGTAGAAGCTGTCAGTGCCGGGATAACGGAATGGATCGCCAGAGCAGGGGCCGACCCAACTTGTGCAAAGTGGAGTGAGCGGAGTGTTGAGCGAAAGGGCGATGGCGTTCGCCGGGTTCGCCTGAATTTGGGTGATGGCATCCTGCACCACGAGCGCTGCCGCAGCAGGCGTGGTGGCCGCAGCGATGAGCGCATTGGTGACTGGCGTTGAAGCGAGTAGCCAACTCGGATCAGCGAGGCCGCGCAGTGTGTAGCTCAGCGCATTGGCAACGGATTGCTGTGCCCATGGCACGGCGAAAGCGGGATTCGTGACTTCTTCGACGGGCGCTTGCAGCACCATCGCGTAATTCGTTGCTTCGCGTTGTACCCATTCTGGAGATGGATACGCCGGGCCTTCTGGAATGGCACGGGCAAGGCTAGGCACAAGCATTAAAGCCAGCAGTACAACTTTTTTCATTTTCTCTCCCCGCATTCAGCGCGAATTGGCCATTTATAACGGCTCTTAAACGCCACCCCTTTGTGGACGTTTTTATGACGCTGTTTAAATAATTTTTGTAATTAAAACTTTTAATCTTCTACTTGAGTGGGCGCAGCCGGGGCAGATTCTGCTGGCGTGCGAACCTGTTCGATTAATTCTTCGCGGCGGTAAATGCCAAGCTTCTTATAGATACGCGAAGCGTGATTAGCCACCGTTGAGACTGCAATGCCGTATTGGCGTGCGACGGTCTTGAAGGTTTTGCCGCTGCCCAGTGCGCGCGCAATTTCGCGCTCACGAGGTGACAGGCCGTCCAAAGGCAAGCTGCGGCGCAGATGCAAAATGTACAAAGGGCCATCGCGTGTGACGCGGAAATGCAGCGACCCGTTCATGAAAGAGCCATTCGTTTCCAACGCTTCTCGTGGCAGCGCGCAGGGCAGCATGGTGAAATGGCTATTGCCGTAATTTTCAGTGAGCAAGTTCATGAAGCGCTGCGATGCGGCGTAGATTGCGCCGTGTTCATCCACCATTGCGGCTGCCCCGCGACTGGGGCGGCCAAGGTTATGCAGCCATTCATCACGCTGGATGAAATGACGCAAGGCCAATGTGCTGGCTTCCACCATGTGGCTCAAGGCGCGGTTGATCGTGGCGTTATCTTTTAACTGCTTGCCAGCAGTAAATCTCAACAGAATGGTGCTAACCAGTTCAGCGCCACCGCGGTGCGAATAATGAACCGCGTAGCCGCTTTGAGCTTGAGGAATCGTCGTGTCGACCAATTTTGCGGGTAGCTCTTCCATGCTCAAGTGGTGATTGCCTTTAGGCATCTCCAAGCCGAGCAGCTGTTTGCTATTCATGCCCGTGGGCTTGGGGTATTCGATAAAGCTGCCGCTTAAGGCCGTGCTGGAATAGCTATGCCAAGACACGCTGACGGCGCCTGTCCATTCGCACAGGATCCGTAACGCATGCGGTCGGAAGCTCTGCCAATCATCCTCGATGGCAGCGGTGTATAGAGACTGGATGACACGATCTAGGTCAGCCATACGCGATCCTTGCTTGTTTTAATTAGATGGGACGGTTGTAGATATACCATAGCCCGCACGATTTGAACGATACCTGATCGATACTTGCTATAGATAGGAGCCCAAAAGACGTGAAAGGGCAGGCATTGCAGCCAAAACCTCTCTCTGGGCATCGCCGCGCATGCGGGTATAGGTGGATTTGACGGTGGCGCTGTCGCTTTGGCCTGCACGCTGG
Source organism: Pseudomonadota bacterium (assembly GCA_040387055.1). Taxonomy (GTDB): domain Bacteria; phylum Pseudomonadota; class Gammaproteobacteria; order Nevskiales; family Nevskiaceae; genus Stenotrophobium. The sequence continues at coordinate 28,584 of JAZKEM010000140.1, forward strand.
TCGGCGACCTCGAGCAAGGCATCGGTCGCCCCTTGGGCGTGTTTTTGCATAAATGTGCCAAAGTCGGATTGGCGCGAGCGCTGAAACTCCTGATAGAGCGGTTCTAGCGCGCTGATGAACTCAGGCAGTAGCTTGGCGGTGGCGCGCTCGATAATTCCGGGCTTGGCGCGCTTGAGCATCGACAAGCCGGTTTTGAGAGCCATGCCCTTGAGGCCGCTGCGGCTGGCAATGTGCGACTCAATCAGTTCAACGCAATCGGCAATCACCGCCTTTTTGTGTTGTGATGCCAATAGAATATCCGCCAATCCCTTCATTAAACCTTTCCTATGGCTGTCGACAAAAACGATAAAAACAACGGTTCGAAGGGTAGCATTTCATCGCTCAAAACCAAGCCCTTGGAACGCAATATTGCCTTGGCTCGGCTAGGCATGGGCGCGGGCGCCAAAATTGCGGCGCATTCGATTGCCAATATTTTCCGCGGGGAGAATCGTAAAACGCAGGCAGACCGCGATTTTTACGAACGTCAGGCCCGCATCCTTGCTGACGAACTCGGCAAGCTCAAAGGCAGCGTGATGAAAGCGGGGCAGATGCTGTCGCTTTATGGACAGTATTTTTTGCCGGAAGAAGCCGTCGCCGTGCTGTCGCAACTACAAGACAACACACCTGCAGTTCATTGGAAAGTGGTGGCGCCAGTTCTGCTGAAGTCTTTGGGCCGCGCGCGACTGGCCGAACTCGACATTGATGAAACGCCAATCGCTGCTGCCTCGCTGGGTCAGGCACACAAGGCGCGCCGTAAAAAAGATGGTCTCGAACTGTGCGTGAAGATTCAGTATCCGGGCGTTGCCAGCGCGATTGAAAGCGATATCAAAACTTTGTCGCGTCTGTTGATGATGACGCGACTGACGCCGAAGGAATTGGATCTAGCCCCAGTGTTTGCCGAAGTACGCGAGATGTTGCTGCGCGAAGTGGATTACAAAAGTGAGCGTCGTTTCACTGAGAGCTTTGCTGAGAAACTCAAAGGCGATTCACGCTTTGCTGTGCCGCAGGTCATTCCTGAATACAGCAACGACATGGTGTTGACCACCACGTTTGAAGAAGGCGTGAGCGTGCGTGACAGTGAAGTGCAGGAGCTCTCACAAGAGCGCCGCAATAAATTGTCTTGGGCATTTTTGGAATTGTTCCTGATTGAATTTTTCCAGTGGGGCATGGTTCAGTCGGACCCGCACTTTGGAAATTACCGCATACGTCCGGACGGCAAGGGTGGCGATCAGATTGTGTTGCTCGATTTTGGCGCCACGCGTCTTTATCAGCGCCCATTCATTAATAGCTATGCCGGCATCGTCAGCGGCGCCATGGCACATGATCGTGAACGCATCATTAAAGGTGCACATGAAATCGGTTTGATGAAAGCTGGATTTCCGCAATCAGTGCTTGATGCGTTTTCGCAGATGTGTGAACTGATTGTTGAACCGTTTGATTTGCACGAGCAGGGCCGCACACCGCCTTGGTTGTTAAATGCCCGCGGCGAATATCGTTGGCACGACAGTGATTTGCCGATGCGCGCGGGTAAAGTTGCCGCGATGAACGCGTTATCGGTGTATTTTCGTGTGCCACCACGAGAAATCGTGTTCCTGCATCGCCGTTTAGCGGGTGTTTTCATCATGCTGGCGACATTAGGCGCAGAATTGAATTCGCACGATCTACTATTGCGCTATTTGTCGCCTTCCGCACAGACGGAAGGGTAGTGCCTTCACTAAAATTTTATGGTGCACTGCGATAGAAATATATTGTGGCTATGCGGTTGGCAGTACTAGCATTATTCGATAGCATCCTGCATTCGCAGTAGTGTGTAGGCAACGACGCAACTTATAGCTGCGCGAGATTTATTCCCGAGGAGAAGTTCGTATGATGAAGAAGATAGCTACGCTCGCTGGCGTGCTGGCTCTGAGCCTTGTCGCTCAGCAGGCAGGCGCTAAAGTTGCTGCTGATGAAGCAGCTAAACTTGGCAAGGATCTGACTCCTGTCGGCGCTGAAAAAGCTGCCAACAAGGAAGGCACCATCCCAGCTTGGACCCCACTGGGCCAGCAGGGTGCACTGAAAGGCGATTGGCCAAAGAACGCTGAGTTCGATGCTGAAAAGCCGCTGTACACGATCACCAAAGCCAACATGGCGCAGTACGCGTCCAAGTTGTCAGACGGCCATCGCAAGCTGCTGTCGACTTTCCCTAGCTACAAGATGAACGTTTATCCGTCGCACCGTCCTGTGACGTTCCCAGAGCCTATCCTCAAGGCAACGGCTGAGAACGCAGTAAACGCAGTGTTGAACGGCACCGACGATCCTGTTGGCGCCAAGCTCGGCTTCCCGTTCCCGATTCCTAAGAACGGCGCTGAACCAATCTGGAACCATAAGCTCAAGTGGCGCGGTGAAGTCGGTACTCGCTACAACAACCAGATGATCGTGCAGCCGGACGGCAGCTTCCAGCCAACCAAGATCATTGAAGACGTGCAGTTCGATTACGCCAGCATCAAGAACCCTCAGGTTCTGGACGCAGGTCACAAGCAGTTCCTACGCTATCTGTCGCGCACGGTTGCTCCGCCACGTCTGGCTGGTACGTTCATTCTCGTTATTGAAAAAGCTTCAACCGGTAACGAAGGCCGCGCTGCTTGGCTCTACTCGCCAGGCCTCAAGCGTATCCGTCGCGCTCCATCGGTTTGCTGCGACAACCCGTACGAAGGTACGGACGGCAACCAGTTCTACGATCAGGTCGACATGTTTAACGGCGCTCTGGAACGTTACAACTGGAAGTTGGTTGGCAAGAAGGAAATGATCATTCCTTACAACTCCAACAAAATCGCTGGCAACACCGTCAAGTACAAGGACCTCGCTCGTCCTAAGCACTTGAACCAGGATCTGCCACGTTATGAACTGCACCGCGTTTGGACTGTTGAAGCAACGCTGAAGGCCGGCACCAGCCACACCTTCAAGAAGCGCGTTCTGCAGCTCGACGAAGACAGCTGGAACATCGTTATGGCTGACAACTACGACAACCGCGATCAGCTCTTCCAGTTCCAGGAAGGTCACCTGATCTATGCACGTGGTCTGCAGGCAACGTCGACGGTTCCGGAAATTATTTATCACTTCAACTCCGGCCGTTACTTCGTCACCGCAGCATTTAACGAAGATGCTCCAATCGACAGTACTGTGAAGTACAGCGATGACCACTTCACCGCTGCTGCTGTGCAGAAGATGACCACCAAGTAAGCGTTTAAATTTACCGTTGTCACTAAGGCCGCTGGAAGTTAATCTTCCAGCGGCCTTATCTATTTAGTGCAGCCCGCAACGAACAAAAAATACAGGGAGAATTTATGGCAACGAAATTTGAAGATCGGCACGTACTGAACAAGCCTGCTGACACAGTGATCAAGATGTATACCGATCAGGCTTTTTTTGAGCGCAAGTACAAAGCGCTTGAAGGCTGGGACATTGAAGTGCTGCGCTGTGAAAAAACCGCCAAGCAGTTCAGCATCACTTGCAAGTACTCGATGAAATCCAGCAATCCTGATATTCCGGCATTTGCCCAGAAGATTCTCGGTACCACGGTCAACATCACGCAGACGGATGTTTGGGATATCGCCAAGAAAACCGGTCGCCTCGAAGTTGAAATCAAGGGCGCCCCGGTCAAGGTTACGGCTGACATGACGCTGAAGGATGAAGGCAAAGGTGCCGTCAATCTCTTCAAGTGGAATGCCAGCTGCAGCATCCCGTTGGTCGGTGGCAAAATTGAAGCCCTGATTGTCAAAGACATCAATGCCAAGTCGGCCAATGATATTGCGGTCACCAACAAGATTCTTGCGGATTACTAAAGTAGATAAGCCAAAGCCCACGCATCAATCGATGCGTGGGCTTTTTTTATGTACAGGATGTACGGTATGTAGGCGGTGGCATGGATGCCAAGGAGCCTACAGATGTACAGGATGTACGGTATGTAGGCGGGCGCATGGTGAGGGTACGGATACCCGAAGTAGAGCAATGCAGGAGCAGTTGCCGAATGCGCAGGAGCCTACAAGCTATCGCTCGCGCTCACGGGTGTTCTTGAGTTGATAAACCAGCTCCAGCGCCTCTCGCGGTGACAGCGCATCTGGGTCAAGTCCATCAAGCAGCTTGAGTGCTGGCGAAGGCGGCGCTTCAAATAAAGACATTTGTGGCGCAGCTGCGGCGGCAACTGGCGTAGCGGCCGCAGGTGCTGCGCGGTTTTCCAGCTGCTGCAAATAAATTCTTGCGTTGCGAATGACGGCTTGCGGTACGCCCGCAAGACTGGCGACCTGCAAACCATAGCTGCGATTTGCCGGGCCCGGTTTGACGTGGTGCAGAAACACCAGTCGGTCACCTTTGTCTGATGAATATTCCGCAGCGTCGAGATGTACGTTCTCAACATTTTCTAAAGAATCTGCGAGCGCCGTCAGTTCAAAATAATGCGTTGCGAAAAGCGTAAATGCACGCGTGCTCGCAGACAAATGCTCTGCGCAGGCACGTGCTAGCGAGAGACCGTCGTAAGTCGAAGTGCCGCGACCAATTTCATCCATCAACACCAAGCTCTGCTCGGTAGCGTTGTGCAGGATGTTGGCGGTCTCGCTCATTTCCACCATGAAGGTGGATTGGCCTGTGGCCAAGTCATCTGATGCGCCGATGCGCGTGAAAATGCGATCAATCGGCCCAATGCGTGCGGACTCAGCCGGGACAAAACAACCGGCGTGCGCTAGCAAAACGATCAATGCGGTCTGACGCATGAAGGTCGACTTACCGCCCATGTTCGGGCCGGTGATGATCAACAATCGTGTGCCATCGTCCAGTGATAGATCGTTAGGGACAAATGGTCCCGTTAAAGTTTGTTCAACGACAGGGTGGCGACCAGCGCGAATTTCAACGCAGGCGGTATCTACAAGTTCAGGTCGAGTCAGGTTTAGCGACTGCGCACGTTCTGCGTAATTCGCCAGCACATCCAATTCGGCAATCGCTGCTGCGCTGGCTTGTAGCGGCTGCAGATGTCGAGCAAGGCGATCCAGCAATGCTTCGTAAAGTTCTTTCTCGCGCGCTAAAGCACGATCACGCGCTGATAAAACCTGATCTTCGAACTTCTTCAGTTCTTCGGTGATATAGCGTTCGGCATTGGTCAGCGTTTGGCGTCGCGTGAAGTCAGCGGGCACTTTGGCGGCATGCAGCTTGCTCACTTCCAGATAATAGCCATGCACGCGGTTGTAGCCGACCTTCATCGAGTCGATGCCACTACGTGCGCGCTCGCGGGTTTCCAGATCCAACAGGTAACCGTCTGCGTTCTCGGACAGACGACGCAACTCATCGAGTGTGCTGTCGTAACCCATTCGGAATACGCCGCCATCTTTGACCAGCATCGGTGGATTATCGGCGAGGCAAGTTTGCAGAGATGCAGCAAGTTCGCGGTGTTCGCCGAGTCGCTGTGCCAGCGTCATGACGAGCGATGCTTCTATGCCAGTGACTGATGCTTGTATGCCGGGCAGAGCGTTGAGACTTTGGCTGAGGCCAATAAGATCTCGCGGACGTGCGCTACGCAGCGCCACGCGCGCGAGAATGCGTTCCATGTCGGCGATATCTTTTAGCGCGTCGCGCAGTGTTTTGTAACCACCGTTGTCGAGCAGGCTGGCAATGGCTTGATAACGCGCATCCAGTGCGAGTTTCTGACGCAGTGGACGTGTCATCCAACGGTGCAGGGCGCGTGAGCCCATGTGTGTGATACAGCGATCAATCACGCTCAATAACGTGAAGTCATGTGAACCGGATATTGAGCGATCAATTTCCAAATTGCGACGCGTTGAAGCGTCGAGGATCAAAGTCTCGTCTGGGTTCTCACTGCGTAATCCTGTGAGATGCGGCAGTGCGGACTTCTGCGTCTCCTGCACGTATTGCAGTAGCGCACCGGCGGCACCAATGGCAGCGTCCATGTCTTCGCAACCGAAGCCACGCAGATCTTTGGTTTGAAATTGTTCGGTGAGCAGGCGATACGCCGAGGCTTGATCAAAATGCCAGACCGGACGCGAACGTGGCGTTGAGCCCGGCAGTTCTGGCATCGCGCCATCGGGTGCCAGTAACTCGCTGGGGCGTAGGCGCTGTAATTCGGCAACAAGATCGGCGAGGCGTGTGGTTTCAAGAACAGAGAAACGTCCTGATGAAAGCTCTAGCCATGCCAAACCGAAACGATCACGTGTGCTGCTTACAGCGGCGAGCAAGTTTTGCGAACGTGGATCGAGCAATGCTTCTTCAGTCGCCGTGCCCGGCGTGATGATGCGCACCACTTCGCGGCGCACTGGGCCTTTGTCGACGCCCACTTCACCCACTTGTTCAGCAATCGCGACCGATTCACCCGCCTTGATCAGGCGTGCGAGATATTGCTCGATGGCGTGATACGGCACGCCCGCCATGATGATCGGCGAGCCGGCAGATTCACCGCGCTGCGTCAGTGTGATGTTGAGCAGGCGCACCGCTTTGCGGGCGTCGTCGTAGAACAGCTCGTAAAAGTCGCCCATGCGAAACAGCACCAGTGCATCCGGGTGCTGTGCCTTGATGCCTAGGTACTGCTGCATCAGCGGTGTGTGATCGGCAAAAGGCGCGGCGGTCATAGGCGAGCGAGAGGAATAGGGTAGGCTTGAGGCTGGTCTCTATTATCGCCGTAACGGGTCCCCAAAAGAGCATCGGATGAGCATGGAATCTTCAAATCTCTGGCTGCCTGATAGCTGGCAGAAAAAGCCTGCGGTGCAACAGCCGCAATATCCGGACGCTGTCGCACTAGCCAGTACCGTAGAGCAGCTGCGCTTGCTCCCGCCTTTGGTGACGTCTTGGGAGGTCAACGCACTCAAGGCCCAGCTCGCTGAGGCGCAGGAAGGTCGTCGCTTTGTTTTGCAGGGCGGCGACTGTGCTGAGAGTTTTGCTGATTGCCAGTCGCCACTGATCGCCAATCGTTTGAAGGTGTTGCTGCAGATGTCGCTGGTACTGGTCCACGGTATGCAAAAGCGTGTGGTGCGTGTGGGGCGCTTTGCTGGCCAATACGCCAAGCCGCGTTCGGCTGATACTGAAACCAAAAACGGCGTGACCTTGCCGTGTTACCGCGGTGATCTGGTCAATGCGCCCGAGTTCACAGAGGCCGCGCGTACGCCCAATCCCTACAACCTGTTGCGCGCGCATGCCTACTCGGCGCTAACGATGAATTTTGTGCGTGGCTTGATCGATGGTGGCTTTGCCGATTTGCATCATCCGGAATATTGGGATCTTGCTTGGGTGAAGCATTCGCCATTGGCGGTCGACTATCAGCGCATGGTTGATACGCTGGGTGATTCTTTGCGCTTTATGGAAACACTGGCTGGTCAGTCCGTCAGCGATTTTTCGCGCGTTGATTTCTATACCTCTCACGAAGCGCTGTTGCTTTGGTACGAACAGGCGCAGACGCGCCAAGTGCCACGTAGCCCAGGCTGGTACAACCTGTCTACTCACTATCCGTGGATTGGTATGCGCACCGCCGATGTGAATGGCGCACACGTTGAATATTGCCGTGGCATTCGCAACCCCATCGGTGTGAAGGTCGGCCCAACGATGTCAAAAGAATGGGTGCTGGAACTCTGCGCCATTCTCAATCCGACCAATGAACCGGGCCGTCTCACGCTGATTCACCGCATGGGCGCAGGAAAAATCGCGCAGCATCTGCCTTCATTGATTGAAGCAGTGCGAGCTGCTGGCCACAAAGTGCTTTGGATCTGCGACCCCATGCACGGCAATACACAGTCCACGGCTAGCGGAGTGAAGACCCGACGCTTCGACGATATTCTTTCGGAAGTGACTCAGGCCTTCGAGATTCATGCTCGATGCGGCTCGATACTAGGTGGCGTGCATTTGGAACTGACGGGCGAAGACGTTACAGAATGCACCGGCGGCGCACGTAATCTTGCAGATGAAGATTTGCAGCGGGCGTATAAAACGACGGTTGATCCGCGTTTGAACTACGAACAGGCTTTGGAACTGGCGATGAAGATCGCAGCAATCAATTAATGACTGTGATCGTGCCCGTGATGTCCTTGCGCGTGCGGACGTCCGAACACGACATGCAGAATTGAGCCCGCAACCAGCGCCTGGAACAAAGCCCAAATGCGTGGATCAATGCCGCTGCTGATTTCAACACCGAAGACATAACCGGCAATCGTGCTGGCGCACATCGCGGCGAGCGTGAACGCAGGCAGCCCGCGGCCAAATACAGGGAACATCAGCCACCACGTTGCAAGACCAACGGGCACGCTGTGAATGGCAACAGCTAGTGCCAATGCGATCTGGTGATTGCTGCCACCACCCGTCGAGAGTGCAGTGCCATCACCAAAGCTGTGCAGCATTAAGCCAATGATGGCGACAGCGAGGGCGGCAAAGTGTGCTTCGCGACGTGCGCGCGTCAGCAGGTGTTCCAGCACATTGGGGCCGAGCAGGCCCAAGCCAATGAATACAAAGCTCCAGAGTCCGGCTTGCTCGTAGGTTTCTGGAACGACCTCGATCAGCACCAGTGCGGAGACGCTGATCATCACGAAGATATCCATGACCTTGACCAGCTTCGGTCGGCCCTTGGCCACTGCATAGAGCAGCGGGCCGCTGAGTAGTGCGGCGAGGGTGGTTAGGAGGAGGATGTGGTTCATGGGCCGCCATTCTAAACGAGTGGCCGTTGCAGTAGGCATGCGGCTCGCAAACTCGCTTACCATACGGGCCGCCTGATCCTAGGCACTAAACCAACGAGAAATGAGCAAGTACAACGGCCCACTGTTGACCTTAGCCGTACACGAATCGCTGCTTGCAGCGAGAGCGGCGGGTGCAGTTGTTGAATGCTCTCTAGACCTCGGACGCTCCACGACGACTGTCGAAGTGACTTCATCGACATGGACGTGGAATGGCATGCAGTTTCCGTTTCTGGATACCTGCAAAGACCGCACGATCTATTACTGGGACGGCGAGAGTTTTGAGTCAATCTCGCGTTTCAGCAATTCGCTGATCAAATTGGTGCCCACGGAATGGGGAGCACCAACCTTTGAAATTGATGGCATCAAGATGCTGCCGACTGCACAGGTTTCGCCATTCGCGGATGCCGAACGCAAAGTTGGCTTGATTCAGCCACGCGGTAAAGTGGTGCTGGACACCTGTGGCGGCCTCGGTTATTTCGCAGCTTGTTGCTTGAGCGGCGGCGCTGCACAAATCATCTCGTTTGAGAAAAACCCTGATGTGATCTGGCTGCGCAGTCTCAATTCATGGTCGCCGAATCATGAAGCAGACAACGCATTGACGCTCACGAATGGTGATGTGACTGAACACATCTTGAAACAGCCTGATGCATCAGTTGATGCCATCCTTCACGATCCGCCACGCTTCGGCATTGCGGGCGAACTTTACTCGCAAGCTTTCTACGATCAACTCGCTCGTGTGATTAAGCCGAAAGGCCGCATGTTTCATTACACCGGCACGCCGAACAAACTGACCAGTCGGCGCGATCTGCCTGCGGAAGTAGCTACGCGTTTGCAGAAGGCGGGATTTGCCACGGAGATGAATGGCGATGGCGTTGTCGCCATCCGACAGACAAAAAAATAGAGCGGCTGATTTACTCAGCCGCTCCGTACTTACTTCTTACGACTTAGTGCGCGCGCGGTACTTCAGGTACTGCGGGTGCAGCAGCTGGAGCAGCTTCGGCAACAGGCTTCGCTTCCGGCGCACGTTCCAAAGCAATCTTCAGCGCATCATCAATCCAGCGTACGGGTTCGATGTTGAGCTTGCTCTTTACGTTCTCAGGAATGTCGGCCAGATCCTTCACATTTTCGTGCGGGATCATCACGGTCTGGATGCCACCGCGTTGTGCAGCGAGCAGCTTTTCCTTGAGTCCGCCGATTGGCAATACTTCGCCGCGCAGCGTGATTTCGCCCGTCATCGCGACATCTGCACGCACCGGAATATTGGTGAGTGCTGATACCAGCGCGACGCACATTGCGACACCAGCTGAAGGACCATCCTTGGGTGTTGCGCCTTCTGGCACGTGCACGTGGATGTCGTTGGTCTCGTAGAACTTCGGATCAATGCCGAGCGACGTAGCGCGTGAACGCACGACGGTGAGTGCAGCTTGAATCGATTCCTGCATGACGTTGCCGAGCGAACCCGTCTGCGTCATCTTGCCTTTGCCCGGAGCCAGCGCAGCTTCGATGGTCAGCAGTTCGCCGCCCACTTCTGTCCACGCCAAGCCGGTGACCTGACCGACCTGATTTTTGTCTTCAGCGCGACCAAAGCGGAACTGCGGAACGCCGAGGTATTTGTCGAGATTCTTCTCGGTAACCTTGACCTTCTTGTCGTCCGGTTTGAGCAGCAGCTGCTTCACAACCTTACGTGCGATCTTGCTCATCAAACGCTCAAGGCTACGCACGCCAGCTTCGCGCGTGTAGTGGCGAATGGCGGCGAGAATCGCCTTGTCGTTGATCTCAAGCTCATCCACGTTCAAGCCGTTGGCCTTGACCTGTTTCGGGATCAGGTACTGCTTGGCGATGTTGAGCTTCTCATCCTCGGTGTAGCCGGGGATGCGGATCACTTCCATACGGTCGAGCAGCGGGCCCGGAATGTTGAGCGTGTTGGCGGTCGCAATGAACATCACATCTGACAAGTCGAAATCGACTTCCAGGTAGTGATCATTAAATGTGCTGTTCTGTTCTGGATCCAGCACTTCCAGCAGCGCCGACGAAGGATCGCCACGGAAATCCGTGCTCATCTTGTCGATTTCATCGAGCAGGAACAGCGGGTTCTTCACGCCGACTTTCGAAAGGCTCTGCACGATCTTGCCGGGCATGGAGCCGATGTAAGTACGACGGTGACCGCGAATCTCAGCTTCATCACGCACGCCGCCGAGCGACATGCGAACGAACTTGCGATTCACTGATTCTGCAATCGAACGACCAAGCGAAGTCTTACCCACGCCAGGAGGGCCAACGAGGCACAGAATCGGGCCGCGCAGTTTCTTCACGCGTGACTGCACCGCGAGATGCTCAACGATGCGCTCTTTGATTTTCTCAAGGCCGTAGTGATCGGCATCGAGTTTGTCTTGGCAAGCCTTGAGGTCGATGTGCGTCTTGGTGTGCTTCTTCCAAGGCACTTGCGTCAGCACGTCGAGATAGTTGCGCACGACGGTAGCTTCCGCCGACATCGCAGGCATCATCTTCAGTTTGTTGAACTCGGCGCGCGCTTTGTTCTTGGCTTCTTTCGGCATGCCAGATTTTTCAATCTTCGCAGCCAATTCTTCCTGCTCGCTAGGACCATCTTCGTTTTCGCCGAGCTCTTTCTGGATCGCCTTGATCTGCTCGTTGAGGTAGTACTCGCGCTGATTCTTTTCCATCTGCTGTTTGACGCGGCCGCGGATCTTTTTCTCGATCTGCATCACATCAATTTCGCCTTCGAGCATTTTCATTACATGCTCAAGACGAGTCTGGGCGTTATCCAGTTCCAGCACGTTCTGCTTGTCTTCCAGCTTCAGCGACAAGTGCGCAGAGATGGTGTCGGCCAAGCGGCCCGGAGAGTCCATGCTCGTCAGTGACGGCAGCAACTCGGCAGGAATTTTCTTGTTGAGTTTGGCGTACTGCTCGAACTGACTCAGCACCGAACGCGCCAGCGCGTCGGTCTCTTTGTTGTCCGTGATGCCGCCAGCGTCTTCTGGGAGTGGGTGGCATTCCGCAGTGAGGTAGTCGCCGCTTTCGTCGAGGCTAATCACGCGCGCACGGCGCACGCCTTCGACGAGCACTTTGACAGTGCCATCTGGGAGTTTGAGCATCTGCAAGATGCTGGCGAGGGTGCCTACTTCGTACAGATCCTTGCCGACCGGATCATCCGCATCAGCCGTGCGCTGGGCGAGCAGCAGAATGCGCTTGTCGTCCTGCATGGCAGCAGACAAGGCTTTAATCGACTTTTCGCGGCCCACAAAGAGAGGGATCGCCATGTGGGGGAAGACCACCACATCGCGTAAAGGTAATACGGGGGCTTGCCGATCGTTCAGAGTTTCCACGGGCGCTCCGGAGTTATTGTGTGTTGCCAGCATAATGCAGGATTCCCCTTACTTGGGGACTATCTGCATTTAATTCAAGATATCGGCAGATTTGGCCAAAAAATGAGCGTATTTGGCCGAAAAAACCTCTTTGGGAGCAAAAGAGGGCCTTATTCTTAGCTGAAATTGATGCGTTGACCCAATGGGCGCGGGTTGACCTTGCCTTGGTGGTAGGCCAGCTCGCCGTTGACCCAAGTCGCGTCAATGCGGGCCGGGAAGGTCTTGCCTTCCAGCGGCGACCAGCCGACGTGGTACAGCACGTCCTGTTTACGCACGGTGGTGGTGGCGTTGTGGTCCACCAGCACGAGATCAGCCCAGTAGCCTTCGCGGATATAACCACGGTCGGTGATGCCGAAATGATCGGCTACTGCATGGCTGGTCTTGTTGACCACGGTGCGCAGGTTCAATTCGCCGCGATGGACCATATCCAGCAGCATCAGCAGAAAGTGCTGAACCAGCGGCAGGCCTGACGGTGCTTTGAAGTATTTCTGCTGCTTTTCGTCCCAAGTGTGCGGGGCGTGGTCGGTGGCGATGACGTCGATGCGATCTTCGCGCACGGCATTCACCAGTGCGAGACGGTCAGCTTCCGTCTTCACCGCCGGATTGCACTTCACCAGCGCGCCGTGGGTGTTGTACCAGCTGTCATTCATATAGAGATGATGGACGCAGGCTTCGACTGTGATCTTCTTGCCTTTGACCGGGCCAGGGGTGAAGAAGTCGAGTTCACGTGCCGTGGTCAGGTGCAGCACATGCAGGCGCGCGTCGTGCTTCTTGGCCAGACTCACAGCGAGTTCGGTGGATTTGTAGCAAGCCTCAGCCGAGCGAATCAGTGGGTGCTGCTTCCAAGGCACATCATCGCCGTATTTTTCACGCGCAGCGTCTTCGTTGGCCTTGATCATTGGTGTGTCTTCGCAGTGCGTGACGACCATCAACTTGGACTTGGAGAAGATGCCGTTGAGCGTCGCGGGATTGTCGACCAGCATGTTGCCGGTCGATGCGCCCATGAACACTTTCACTGCACAGGCTTCGTTCTTCTCAAGGCGTGCGACTTCTTCGAGATTGTCGTTAGCGCCGCCAAAGTAGAAAGCGTAGTTGGCGAAGCTGCGGCCTACCGTGTTCGCGTACTTTTCCGCCAACCGCTCACGCGTGGTGATGGTCGGATTGTTGTTGGGCATGTCGAAGTAGCTGGTCACGCCGCCTGCGACTGCTGCCGCAGATTCCGTTGCGATATTGCCCTTGTGGGTCAGGCCGGGCTCACGGAAGTGCACCTGATCGTCAATGATGCCGGGGAGTAGCCAGCGACCCTTGGCGTCAAACGTCGTGCAGCCAGCAGGCGCACTGAGATTCTTGCCAATTTTGGCGATGCGGCCGTTGAGGATGAGGACATCGCCCTCAATCTCGTGACCTTCGTTGATGATTTTGGCATTGACGATCAGCATGGCGGCGCTCGGTTGGCGGAACTAAGCGATATCTTAGCAGCCAACGCAGCGCTTAACGGTGTTCTGGTGTCCGTTGAACGCTGCGTGTATTGCAGTCCGTTTATTTCAAAGAAAAATCGACGCGCGTTGTTTTGCCTTTGTCCTTGATGTCTTTGGCATCAAGCTTCGGGGCAATGACGAAGAGGCGGCTTGTATTGACCGTGCTGGCGAGTTGTTGGCGAACGATTTCTGCACGTTGGTCTGCCAGTCCACGTAAATCCTGATCTGTGACCAGCATGTTCGTGAGCATCAGTTTTTTCATTTCAGCCGGCGGCAGGGATTTTGCGAGACCGATAAAGTTCTTGGGCTTGGCGAAGGTCTCGGCTTTGTAGGCCAATTCCAAATACTTGTTGTAAGACTCAGGCGGCACCTGCAATTTGCTGGTGTCGATACTGTCGCCTTTGCCGACGACATCACGAACCATCTGGCGCTTCACACGCTGCGCCACCATCGCTTCACGCAGCCCTGGCTTGTCGAGTGCTGGATCCGCACGGCCGATGATATCGAGGCGCAGGGCCGGGCGGCTGGTGAGTGCCTTGGACAGTGTTGCTAGATGTTTCTGACTTTCCACTGTCAATGAGGCTGAGCCCGGATTGAACGTGATGTAGCTTTGCACATCGCCGCCGCCAAAAGCAGACGACAACAAACTAAACGGTGATAGCGCAGCCTTGGTAATCAGATTGACGAAGGCTCGGAGAATAACGCCGCCCAAGCTGAAATCAGGATCAGATACTGAGCCGCTCACGGGTACGCGCAAATCGATTACGCCGTTAGCGTCTTTGAGCAATGACACCGCCAGTTGTACAGGCAGCTTGGTCGCGTCTGGGCCATCGATGTAGTCGCCGAAGGTGAGTTGATCAATGTAGATGTGATTGTCTGCGGCGAGCTTGCCCTCTTTGAGTTCGTAATGCACGTCAAATGAGAGCTTGCCCTTGGTCAGCGGGTAGCCAGCGTATTTCGTCGAATAAGAAGAGAGGTCCGTCAACTCAACACTGTTCGCTTTCGCTGTGATGTCCACGAGTGCTGTTGGCGCAAACGGATTAATGCTGCCGCTAATCGTGAGGGGTGCGTTGTGATCAAACTCTGCTTGCAGCAAAACATCGGCGGGCGTTGTGCTTTGTGTGCCTAAAGCGCCAACCTTGCCAGCAATACTGCTGATGGTGGCGGTGTAATTCGGCTTGATGAAATTATCTGTGTACAGAACCGTACCGCTTTGTAGCGTGATCTGGCCGAGAGAGATGTTCACTGCGGGCGCCTCAGGTGTGGAGGGCGTAGTTGTTGCAACGGGTGCAGGTGTTGGCTGTGCGGCGTTGTCGCGAGTCAATGACGTAGGTGTGGCCTGTGCATCAGTCGCCATGATGTCTTGCAAATTCAATTTGCCGGTAGACGACAAAATGATGCGAGCAAAGAAATCATTGAGCGCTAATGCGTCGATATGCAGAGCCAGCGGCTTGTCGCCATCAAGGCTTACATTGATGCCCGTTGCACTGAAACTATTCCAGTTGATGAATTCATCATCCGTGAGCTTATCCAGGATGCGGACGTTGCCAAGCGTTGCATCACCGCGGAAGCCCACTTGCAATTTATCTTGCTTATCCTTGGCTATTTTAAGGTGGCCGCGCGTGCTGATGGCTGCGCTGGCAATCGTCGCGTTGAGCTTCTGAACATAAGCGCCTAATGAAGCGACATCGAGTTGTTGGGTTTCGATTCGCAAATCAGCCTTGAGCGGCGATGCCGCGATATCACCATTGATCTTGAAACGTCCTTTGCGCGGCAGCTCACCGGTCAATGTGAGTTTTGATGATTGGGCCAGATTGCTGGAGACGTTTTGCAAGCTGAGGTTGAGCGGCGTGATGTCGACAGTCACTGGAATAGGCGTGCTGTTATCCACCAAGTGGATGCCTGCTTTATTCAATGCCACCTTTTTGACCGCCACCTGCCATTGCTTATTGGATGGCTGAGTGGGCTTGCTAGCGGATGGCTTGGTCTCGGCTTGTGTACGCAGCAGCGTGCTCAGATTGATGCCGCCATCGGCTTCGCGACGCGCCAATAGATTGAGTCCGTCCGCGCTGATCGCAGAGAGCGTCGCCTTTTGATTGTTGAGATCGAGTTGATCCAAGTCGATCTGCAAGTGCTTCCAGCGCAGGGGTGCCTCGGAGCCGTTGCTGGTGTGTAGCTCAAAGTTGTCGATGCTGGCGGTGGCAGGCTGCACCAATATTTTTTGATTGCTCTCGCCCATATCAACTTGCAACTGCGCTTTGGCACTCAAGCTGCCGGATTTCAATACAGCATTTAGCTGCTCTCGGAGAAAAGGCTGCAGCGTTGCGAGATTGATCTGATCCAATGTGATGTCGGCAGTGGCTTGCAGTGCCGCTGGCTGTATTTTGCTTTCTACTGTCAGATTGCCTTCAAGTAGGTGCATTTCTAACGACGCCGTAGCAGCAGCTTTCCCCAGCGTATGAAGGCTCTGCATTTTTAAACGGATCGCATCGATTGTCAGCGGAATTGCTTTTGCGCCGCGCCGGTCGGTGAATTGCACAACGCCATTATCGAGGCTGGCTTCTTCAATCACTAAATCAAGCGGTGTTGTTTTCTTGGTGGCTTTGGTTTCTTCTTTGGGCTCTTCTTTGGGTTTGGCCGGCGCTGTATTCAACGCATCAAAATTCGTGCTGCCATCGCGATTCAATGCGGCATAGGTCGTCAGGCCATCAATGCTCAAATTTTTGAGGTGGACGATATTACGTAATGGTTGTACATCGGCCAGATTCACTGCGGCATGTTTCAGCTCTAGTAGCGGCGCATCTTTACGATCTTGAATCTGCAATTTATCGAGCGAGAAATCTCCGCTCAGACTAATCATGACTTGCGGTTCCGCACTAATGAAATGAATTTGCAGATTGGTGGTGAGGAATCCTTGTGGAATTTTTACCGGCAATTCCACCGGCACATAGCTCAGATACCGTGTGAGATCCAGTTGATCCAGCTTGATATCAATGACGGATTCATGCGTCTCGGAAAATGGTTTGGTCTTTCCGCTGAGATTCAGCGGACTGCCATCAACCACCATCTGCAATAAAGGCTGTACATCGATCTTGATGGCGGAGGGAAGGTTGGCAATGAATGGAATGCCAAGTTGTAGTTTTTCGATGCGATGTTGTGAATGCGTGACCTGATCATCAAACGCGATATCGCCGTCCGTGATCTTGATGTTGTGCAAAGCAAAGTGAGTCGAGCTTTCGGAGTCGGGCTCTTTATTGGCCTTCTCGATCAGATCGGTGAAATTGAAACGTTGCTCGTCAGTGCGTGCAATATGAATCTGCGGTTTTACAACCGTTATCGCATCGACAATGGCTGCGAGGCGGAATAGCGAACTCCATGAGATATCTAGTGTGACCTGGCCGATGTCCACAAACGGCTTGGCGCCGCCACGTTCACCGATATGGATTTGCTCTATGTCCAGTTGCAGGCGGAAGGGGTTGAAGCGGATCTGGCCAAGGGTAACGGGACGCTCGAGCCATTCGCTGCCCTGATGGGTGGCCACACTGCGAATTAATGCGGGGACCCCGAGCCAGACGCCAATACCCAAAACCAGGATGACGATCGCACTGATCCCGACGGTACGCCACCTTTTGGGGGACTTTGCCCGCTCTTTGCCTGTTCCAAACCAGTTCTTGAGGCGGGAGATCAGAGAATCCATGTGGCTAGCACTCGAGTGTGAGCTCCCATGATAGGAGACAGTCTGTTGTCGCAAAAGCGCTGTGCGCCTCAAAAACACAAAAGGCCTGCGTGTTTAGACGCAAGCCTTTATTTGTAACTGGTGCCGAAAAGAGGAATCGAACCTCCGACCTACTGATTACGAAT
>JAZKEM010000141.1:0-1178 GCA_040387055.1 Pseudomonadota bacterium
CACGCGCTTCGCGCAACTTGGCTGCAATTTCTGGCTGTGCGTTGGTTTCATTCCACGGGCGCTGCGGGAAAATTGGTGCGCCTGCTTGGTGGCAGGTTGTGCAGATCGCACGACGCGCGTAGACGATGCGTGGCACACCGCCGGGGCGATAGTCCTGTACCAGCTGAAACTCGAAGCGGCCTGCAGCTTCGTTATAGCTAATGACTTCGATCTCGCCTGCGTTTTCAACAAAGCCAAGAAAGAGCTGTCCGCGTGGCGCGAGACCTAAAGCGGCTGAGGTATTCGGCGCTTGGAAATCCGCCGCGAGCAACAAACGTGGATGCACAAAATCCGCCTGCGCCTTGAGCAGCGAGCGACCTTGGGGAATCAACAAGGTCAGTGGCGCTTGGCCATCGGGAGTTTGCTTGGCGATCAGTGCAACCAGTTTTTCGAATGGATATGGCAGCACATCATTCTGTGCGATCAGATGATCGAACAGTGAGCGCGTACCTTCTGGCGGCAAGTCTTCAGTCGAGATTGATTTTGCGGTGAGCGCTGCGGCGCGCGTGCCAGCATCGTTGACGCGATCTTTAACTGAAACGCTGGTGAGTCCATCGCTGGTCGGACGCAGCCACCAAGCCGTGCCAGCTAACACGATAAGCAATAAAACAACCCAACGAGCTTTACTCACGTTCGATGCGCCACGCGACATAGGCAAAGCCAACATAAGACACGAGCGCTGCGCAGGCGATCGCCATCGCAAATGGCGGCGTCGGGCCATAGGTGTTGCCGACCTGAATCACAGCCATCACCGCAGAAAAAATCCATGCGGCTTTGGCGTGTTGCGGACAAGCGCGGGCATAAAGCGCGATGGCTCCGCCGAGCAGAACGAGTTCAAGAGCGGTTGCGGCGAAAGCGTGATTCCACAAGCCGAGACCGACTTTATGTGATTCATCGAGCAGCGGCAGATCGCCGGGATGCATTGGATAGTCGAGGAACCAGTGCGATAACACGGCGAGTCCGACTAACGACGCAGCGGCGACGCCATCGCGACGACGCCAAGCCCAGTACACCGCCGCACCAGCGAGCGCCCAGATCACTGAGGCCAGCAGGCTGTGCGTGTACGGCATGTAATAAAGATCGAGAGGAAAGGCCTCGGTAAATCCTTTGATGTAGCGCGCCTTCTCCACGCCCAACAA
>JAZKEM010000141.1:1278-14179 GCA_040387055.1 Pseudomonadota bacterium
GAGGAAAGGCCTCGGTAAATCCTTTGATGTAGCGCGCCTTCTCCACGCCCAACAACATCAGTGTGCCCCAGCCAATGTCGACGGCCTGCACGGCGATGAAAAGTACCCACAACGGAATTTTTGGCTTGGCCGCCTTAATCGCAAAACTGGCGCTGTAGTGTCCGACGAACATGCTTTACTCCGGTAACACTTACAAAGAAGCGACAGTGAAGACTCCCTCACTGCCGCTGTTGTGTCGCATTAATGCAACGGCGTGTTCCTTACATCATCTTCAAGAATTCGCGCAGCGCCATCTTGTCGTCTTTGCTCAAGCTGATGCCGAACTGGTGACCTTTGTTTTCGACCTGATCATCGCACTTCATAAACAGCGGACTGTGCGGATTGCTGGAGGTGAAGTTGGCAAGTGGCGTGCCTTTGGCAACCGGCAACTTGATCGGGCCCTGACCATCTTCACGTGGCGCGAGTTTGAAATCGCGATCAGTGACGGTGATCTTCTGCGGGCGATGCGGTTTGTCGTTCGGATTGTCCGACATCATCAGTTCGTCATACGCCATCTCAAACTGTTTGACACGGCCGCGTACGGAAGCATCCAGCGTTTTGCCGTCTTTGAGGAAAGTGACTTCGCCAATTGCGTTGTTGTGCAAGAACGGCGCGGTGGCCCAAACCGACAACAGCGAAATATTGCGCAGATAACCTGGGCCGCCTTCAATCTTACGCTCGCCGACCTTCATGCCGCCGAGGCCTGGAATCATGCGGTTGATCACTTGTGGCACTGCGCCCGGTGAGGCGCGCTTCTTGTAATCCTCTGAAGAGAATTCTTCGAATATGTGGCCCTGGCTGTGATTGTCGTGCAGCGCACGGCAGGCATTGGTGCCGATGATGTTGAATGCGGTCAACTCATCGCTGCCGAGCCAGTCCTGACCAAAGATGTCTTTTTCAGCGAACTGTTTCGGACGCAGCTTGCCGCTCTTGTCCTTGCCCATGTACTTGGCTTGGAACTCGGGCGAGTTGCGTTCGGCTTCGGTGAATTCGTGCTGCCAGTAGTCTTCTTTGCCAAAGACGTGGCCAGCGTAGAAACGCTCCAGCGCGGCTTTGTCATTGCGCACGTTTTCTGGCGCGACCAGTGAGCTGTGACAGCCTGCGCATTCGCGCGCAAAGATCTTGCGACCTTTGGGAATGAGCGCGGTATTGATTAATTTCTCGCCCTGCGTGCCGTCGACATCTTTGGCACGCATCAAATACGTGGGGCCACCGGTGACGAGGAACGCAGCGAGGTCATCCATTTTGGCGTCAGCATAATTCCAAGCATCGCAATCCTTGGCGCATTGTTTGATGCGGAAAGGACGTTGCTTGGTTTTATCGCCAAAGAGTGCGCCAGGTTCTGGGAAGTTCGGTGCCCAGCATTCTTCAGTACACATGCCGATGTTGACGTAAACGCGGATCAGCGCGAGGTGATCGCCGACGGTGTCTTCGCCGCCTTTGAGCACGTGTTGCGTACGGCCGGGTTTGATTTCACCTGTGATCGGATCCTTCATCATTTCCGTGAATACACGACGGTTATGGAAGTCCATGATGTTGTTTTGCGTGCCCGGATTGTTCTGGAAATCGTTGGCTACGAGTGAAGTATCAATGGTGCCACGACGTCCAGCTTGCAGCGCCATGCGTGCCAATGAATCGGCTGGTGCGCCTTGGAAGAACATGGTCGGCTGATTAATGTGCTGATTGCCGATCAACGCGTTGATGTTTTCCCACTTCGGATTGTTGGGATCTGCTGGCGGATTGGTTGGATCAAACGAAACGTGGCATTGCACGCAAGGATGACCAATGACAAAGCGCTTGTTCTTCTTCAGTTCATCCGGCTGATACGGCGAAGAAGCGGGATCAAACACAACCTTGCCGCTGCTGTCTTTGCTTGGGTCGGCAAAATATTTGCGATAGCCGAGCACGCCAGACGAATGTGGGTCTGCGCACTTGTCCCACCAGTTGGTGCTGGCGTCGCCTTCGGTGCAATCCGGATCGTTGATCACGCCATATTTAGTGAAACGTGTTTTGCGTTCGCGCGTGTCCAGCCATGGATACCAAATGTCAGCTTTGCCGTTAGGCACAGTGCGTGAGAAGTGCAGATACGGCTCATCTTGGTTGCCGAAGGTGCCTTTAAACCAGACGTCGCGGCCTTTGCGAACCTGTTCCCGCAGGGCTTTGGCTTTGGCGGGATCTTTGACGTCTTTGAACAGTGAGTTCACGTAACGGCAGGATTCCGCGTCGTAACCGGTTGGCTGCGCCTTGTCGCAAGGCGGCGGTGCGGGTTGTGGAATTGGCACAACGTCCCAAGTGATCGGACCTTGGAATTCATGTGTGCTCGGGCCGGTGCCCTGATGCCAGACTTTGCGAGCGGCCAGCGTGGCGTAATAGTTTTGATCCAACCACTCGCGCTTGGCGGCGAGCTGCGGCGTGCCCTTGTAGACGCCCATCGGCAGCAGATCGCGTTGCAGCAGGTCTTCTAAAGAAATCGAACGCAGCGTGGCGCTGTAAGGCGCGGCGGGGACGGGATACTTGCCTGCCTCTGGCCAAATCTGGTCATTGACCGCGACAGGGGTTGTGGGGGCTGGAGCGGCTTTCTTTGCTGCTTTGTTATCAGCGGCGGCGGCCACGAGTGGCACACACAGGAGCATCGTCAGTGCGAGCTTCTTGAACATGATTTTCCCCAATTCATTTCGCGGGTTGCAGCGCCCCAAATCCCTTCGCTGCGCGTGCCACAGTCTAGGTAGATGCTGCAGTCTGCACAAGCAAGCGCCGTATGGGCTTGCGGAGTGCTTTTATGAACTCGTCGTCATTTTTGTGGACGTTTACGTTTCTTCGGCGGACGCCCTGATTTTTGCGTCGTTGGAAAGTGGGTAAAAGGCATCAACAAAGTATGGATGCTGCCACTGCTGCGTGTCGCCGGGATTTCCTCTACGCCGGTTAGCGGTGCTGCGCCCTTTTGTGCGGAGCGCGATTTGTAAGTGCCGAAAAGGCGATCCCAGAAAATGAAGGTGGTGCTGTAGTTATAGCGATCTTCTGGCGCCAGCACTGAATGATGAATGCGATGCAGTGATGGCGTCACCAGCAGATAGCGTGCCCAGAGTTCGAGTCGCGGTGGAAGTTCAGCGTTGGCGTGCGTGAAGTAATCAACGGTGAGCGTCAGAATTGCATTCGTCATCAGCGCGTACCACGGCATGCCCAAGATTAGCGCGGGCGCCAGCATCCAAGCAGTGGTGAGAGCGCCTTCTAATGGATGAAAGCGTAAGCCGGTGGTGAGATCAAAATCACGATCACTGTGATGCACGCGGTGCATGCGCCACAGCCAACCCCAGCTGTGCATCAAGCGATGGAAAAAATAATGCCAGACATCGAGCACGAGAACGCTGAAGAGCGCGATGAATACACGGTCCTCAAATGTTTCTGTGAGCCAGCCGCTTCCGTAGGAGACTTGATAGCTCACTGCCATCAGTATGATGGCTTGCCCGAGCTTGGAGCCGATGACCATGTTAAGCGTCCACATCAGCCCGTTGGCAGGCCAGCGCTGCCAGACATTCATCTGCAGTGTTTGCAGCGGGCGCAGCGTTTCCCAAGCAAAGACGGCGATGAAGAACAGCAGCATCGGCAGCACATAAATCATTTCGGCATCGAACGACCACAACACTGCGGCGAATACGACGCAGGGCAATAGAACCTGTGCGCCGCGCGCGAACACGACAGCGGCTGAGAAAGGTTGCTGAGGCTGTGGCGTGCTAGACATAGGGCCTACGCGATTTGTGAGGGCTCAAGATTAAGCAGCGCGCGTAACTGCTGCAAACGCTCACTTAGCGCGGCGCTGTCATAAGCTTGTGCAGGATGCTTACCCCAGACCGGCGCTGGCCATGCTGGGTCGCCTTTAAAGCGCACGATGTGATGAATATGCAGCTGCGGCACCATATTGCCGAGTGCGGCGACATTGAGCTTGTCGCCAGCAAACGCGGTCATCAGCGTTTGCGATAGCTGCGCAGATTCACGCCAGAAGCGCAGTTGATCGGATTCATGCATCTCGTAAATCTCACGTAGCCCTGCGCGGCGCGGCACCAGAATCGTCCATGGATACTGGCGATCATTCATTAGCAGCAGGCGGCACAGTGGCAGATCGCCGACGGTGACAGTGTCAGCGGCCAGTTGCGGGTGCAGTTCAAAGTTCATGTTGATGCAGTGTGGGTGGTTTATACGGGTGAGCGCATGATAGCGCGTGCCTCCGCTACACTTGGGCTCATTGATATGGATGGGAGCGCAATATGCCGCGCATTGCATTAGTGGCCGGTGCAACAGGCCTTGTGGGACAGCTTTTGGTGCAGCGCCTGTTGGCGAGCGGTGCCTACGACCGCGTTAAATTGCTGACGAGACGGGCGCTGTCGATCGACGATGCCCGCATCGAAAACGTCATCAGTGATTATTCAGACCTTGGAACGCTTGGTAAGCGCCTGCAAGCAGATGATGTGTTCTGCTGCCTCGGCACCACGCTGAAAA
Organism: Pseudomonadota bacterium; assembly: GCA_040387055.1. Classification (GTDB taxonomy): domain Bacteria; phylum Pseudomonadota; class Gammaproteobacteria; order Nevskiales; family Nevskiaceae; genus Stenotrophobium. The sequence goes on from JAZKEM010000141.1 coordinate 5,812, forward strand.
AAGCCGGATCACGCGCTGCATTCGAGCGTGTCGATTATCAGATGGTGGTAGACCTCGCCCGCGCCGCGCATGCGCAAGGCGCGAAACAGTTCTTGGTGGTTTCGGCGGCAGGTACTGCTGAGCATTCGCCGTCGTTCTATAGCCGCGTTAAAGCGCATATGGAGCGAGATGTTTCCGCCATTGGCTACGATGCGGTGCACATTGTGCGACCGGCGCTGCTGCTGGGCGCGCGCGATGAATCGCGGCCGGCGGAGCAGATTAGCCAAGTGATCATGCCTTTGTTCAATTCGTTGCTGATTGGCGGCATGAAAAAATACCGCGCAGTACGCGGAGAAGATGTTGCGGATGCGTTGTTGCAACTCGCACGCCGCGAAGCCCGTGGCGTACACATTCACCACCTGCCATTGGGCGCCTGATCACGATGGATACGAGCCCCGCCGTCTCTGCTGCAGAACATGCACAGCACTTATTGCTCGGCCTGTTTCTGATCTTTGCTGCGGCGAAGGTGATGGCAGAAATTTTTGAGCGACTACGCCAGCCCGCAATCGTTGGTGAAATTCTCGCGGGCGTGCTGATTGGTCCTTATGTTTTGGGCTGGGTGCAGCCTAATGAGATCACGCACACGCTGGCTGAAATCGGCGTGATTCTGTTGTTGTTCTCCGTCGGTCTGGAAACAAAACCTGCTGTGATTATCAAAGTAGGAAAAACCGCCACCATCGTTGCAGTGCTGGGTGTCGCACTGCCCTTTGTTGCCGGTTGGGGCCTGATGGAATTGCGCGGCGCGACTACGATCGAATCCATGTTCGTCGGCACTGCCATGGTCGCCACTAGCGTGGGTATCACTGCACGTGTGCTTGCGGGCATGGGCATGTTGGGCGCAACGTCGAGCCGCATCATTCTAGGCGCTGCGGTTATCGATGACATTCTCGGCCTGCTCGTTCTCGCAGTGGTCGCGAGCATGGCGGAAGGTAATACCGACTTCACCAAAGTGGGCATCACCGCAGGCGTGTCATTGGCATTCGTTGCCGCCGCTGCATTGCTGCTTGCGCCAATGATGACGCGGCACGTGCCTCGTTGGGGTGCAAAGATCCGCATTAGTCACGCAGCTTTTGCTGGTTCTATTGTGCTGTGCCTTGGTCTTGCGGCCGCTGCTTCTTATATCGGCGTCGCTGCCATCATCGGTGCGTTTCTCGCAGGCATGGCGATTGCAGAGGTCTCGGAAGAAAACCACGAACTCCATAGCCAGATTCGTGGCGCGACTGAGCTGATGGTGCCGTTCTTTCTCGTCAATATCGGCATGCAACTCAACCTAACCATCTTTAATGACATGGGCGTGGTGTGGCTGGCAGTTCTGGTGACAGTCATTGCAGTCGCAACAAAAATTATCGGCTGCGGCATCGGCGCTTGGTCACTCGGTGCGCGTGGTGCGATGCAAGTTGGCGTGGGCATGGTGCCACGCGGTGAAGTTGGCATCGTGGTCGCCCAGATTGGCCTTGGGATGGGAGTGATCAGCGACAGTCTGTTCGGTGTCGTGCTGTTTATGGCGATTGCTACAACGCTGATTGCGCCGCCTTTTTTGAGGCCTCTTTTTGCAAAGACCACGGCTTAATCAAAATATGCTCCGGCTGTGCTTGCCGACCGGAGCATGTTGAATGCAATAGTTAGAAGTGAAAATTCAAACCGATACGACCTGACAAGAGTGATAAGGTGTTGTCATCGTTATCACTATCGATGTAGTAATTGGCTTGAGCGCCTAAGGTGAGCCCCAGCAATGGGATCGGGCGGAATTCAATGCCTGCGTCCGCCACGCCTAAATCAAGAGCAGGATCGCCATCTTTGGCCGCAAAGTGTGAGGCTCCTATAGAGCCTTTAATCGTCCACGCATCAGCAAATGGGAAAATAAAACCCCCAGTGGCGCCAAAGCCGGTTTTTGTAGATGAGCTCAAGGTGTAACCAGACTCGACTTGTTTGAGTTTGTGGCTTGAGTACTTCGCACCAGCAAACCAATGCGAATTTTTACCAACACCACCCATAAAGCCCGCAGTAAAATTGAAGCGATCAGAAATGATCTCGAGTACGTCGTACGCCTCATTATTTTCGTGCGCGTAATCAGCAATAAACAGCATTTTGTTACGGTCGCTGATGTTCGGTGCAAATTGAATGCTGGCACCAGAGCCCGTACCGGTAAAAGTTTTGAGATCGGAATTTCCAAAATCAAGACTATTGCTGCTGCCATAGATGCCAACCGTAAATTGCGAAAGTGAGTCGCGGTTGTTTTCTGCAATCGCAGCGGTGGAGGTAGCTACAAGCATCAGGCCCACAAAGGCCAGTGGCGTCTTCTTCACAAATTATCTTCCTAGGCTAATTATTTTTAAGTATGCAGAGCTAAAAATTGCGCGGCGCGGCTAATTTCCTAGCTTGAATTTATTTTAGTGTTTAGATTTTTAATGTAGAAGTAGGTATTAAGGCCTATCTGAGGGATGCATCCTACATTTAGGCGCTAAGACGCAGTAAAGCTGCGAGTTATTTGCCCTTCAACAACTGCGCTTTCATCTCATCAAATTTTGCTAACTCTTCTTTCTCAAGCTTTGGATATTTCAAATCCAGAGACTTAAGCGTTCGCACAAGAATGTCAGCAACAGTCATTCGCATAAATGACTTGCTGTCAGCAGGAATCGCATACCAAGGCGCGTGCGGGCGTGAAGTGGCGTTGAGTGCGTCCTGATAGGCAGACATATAGTCTTTCCATTTAGCGCGTTCGCTAAGGTCGCCGTATTCAAACTTCCAGTTTTTTGCGGGCTCATCCAAGCGCGCTAATAAGCGATCGCGCTGTTCGTCGCGCGAGACGTTGAGCCAGAACTTCAGAATCACCGTGCCATTACGAGCGAGATGATGTTCGTGTTCACGGATGGAGTCGTAGCGTTGTCGCCAAAGGTCTTCGAGTTTCTTTGGGCGGAACGGCAAATTCTGTGGCGTGAGAAAATCTGGGTGTACGCGTACGGCGAGTACTTCTTCGTAATAGCTGCGATTGAATACGCCGATATGGCCGCGTTGCGGGAGATGTTGTGTTGTGCGCCAGAGAAAATCGTGCGCGAGTTCGGTTTCGCTAGGGCGTTTAAACGAAGTGACTTCGCAGCCTGCGGGATCTACGCCTGAGAGTACGGCGCGGATGGTGCTGTCTTTGCCCGCTGCATCCATCGCTTGGAATACCAGCAGCACACTGTGCTGGCTGTGAGCGTAGAGAATGTGTTGCAGAGGAGCGAGCTCTGCAACTAGTTCTGCAAGCCTAACTTTGCGCGCATTTTTATCGGCAACGTTTTTAGGCGGCTTGGTTGGCGCTTTGCTCTGTACAAACGTGCCATCAAAAGGAACGAGATAAGGACTCGATACGGCTTTGAACATGAATGCACCTTGAGTCGCGTCGACGGCGCGCTTGTTATTAGCGATAACTGTTAAGTCGTGACGACAGGCGCTCCCGGAATCACGTAGAACAGAATTGCGAAGTAATGGAACACACTACCGCCAAGTACAAACACATGCCAGATGGCGTGGTGATAACGCAGGCGTTCCATCACATAAAACGCAACGCCTGCGCTGTAAGTGAGACCGCCAGCGAGTAACAACCACAAACCGGTTGTTGGCATCGAAGCGAGTAATGGTTTGATCGCAAAGAGCACGCACCAACCCATGCCGAGATAAATCGCCAGCGAAAGCTTTTCAAATTTTCCGGTGGCGAAAATCTTGAAGACAATGCCGAACAGCGCAAGGCCCCAAGTCACGCCAAACAAAATCCAGCCCCAAGGACTGTCGTGTAGCGTGATGAGCGTGAATGGCGTGTAGGTGCCCGCAATCAAGACATAGATCAACGAGTGATCAATCACGCGAAGAATATGTTTGGCGCGTGGATATTGAATGCCGTGAAACAAAGCGGATGCCGCATACATCATGACCAGCGATGCGCCGAAGATGGCGCTGGCAGTGACATGCCAGGCGTTGCCATACATCGACGCGCGTGCGACTAGGATTGTGAGTCCGGCAATCGAGAGTACAGCGCCAAGACCATGCGTGACGACATGCGCCACTTCTTCGCCGAAGTCGTAGAGCTTTTTGCGTGCCTCGACGAGGCCAGCGCTTACGTCTTCGACGAGATGTGACGGGTGTTGCGACATTGTTTAGTCCGCTTGTACAACTTTAAGTGTGGTTCCATCCACTTCTATGACGCGCACGCTATGCCCAATGGGCATGTCAGGGCCAGAGACGCGCCACTGACTGTCATCAACATGTACTTTGCCGACGCCGTTAACGATGCCTTCACTCAACTCGAAAACACGGCCGATATAAGAATGGCCACGACGATTTAGTGTCGGTTTGTCGTTCTCGATTGTTGGGCGAAATTTGCGATAGGTGAAATAGCTGACGATCGACAGCACGCCAAACAACACCAACTCGATTTGCCAGTTGAGTGGCAGCAACATCGTCAGCAGACCGACGACGACGGCTGAAACGCCCATCCACAGCAAAACAAATTCGCTGGCGATCAACATTTCAGCGCAGAGCAAGCCCAGACCAAGAACCAACCAGTGCCAGTAGAGCAAATCCATGCTGTTCTCCACGTTAAGGTTTGGTGATGCTCACGCCTGCGTTCTTCGCCAGTTCAGCAATGCCGCCGAGTGCGCCAATCACGCCGCCTGCTTCGAGCGGCATCAGCACCAGCTTCTGATTCGGGCTGGTGGCGATCTGGCCGAGTGCTTCGATGTACTTGGTCGCGACAAAATAATTGACGGCCTGCACATCGCCTTTGGAAATCGCCTGGCTCACCATCATGACGGCTTTGGCTTCAGCTTCGGCCTGACGTTCACGTGCTTCAGCATCGCGGAACGCGGCTTCTTTGCGACCTTCGGCGTCCAGAATCATCTGCTGCTTTTCGCCTTCGGCGGTAAGCACCTGCGCCTGACGTGCACCTTCTGCTTTCAGAATGGCGGACTGCTTCATGCCTTCTGATTCCAGAATCGAAGCGCGCTTGTCACGTTCCGCTTTCATCTGACGACCCATGCTTTCAACGAGGTCGGCAGGCGGGCGAATATCTTTGATTTCGATACGCGTCACTTTCACGCCCCAGGGCGTGGTCGCAGCATCAACAACAGTGAGCAGCTTGGTGTTGATGTGATCACGCTGGCTCAACAATTCGTCGAGGTCCATCGAGCCCATCACCGTACGCAGGTTGGTTTGCGTGAGCTGCATGATGGCGAACTCGAGGTTCTGCACTTCGTATGCGGCTTTAGGTGCGTCGAGCACCTGATAGAACACCACGCCGTCGACGCCAACCATTGCGTTGTCTTTGGTGATGACTTCCTGTGAAGGAACGTCGAGTACCTGTTCCATCAGTGACAGGCGGCGGCCGATGCGATCAAACCACGGCACCATCCAGTGCGGGCCAGGCGTGAACGTCGTGCGATATTTGCCGAAGCGTTCGATGGTGTATTCCATGCCTTGTCGGACCACGACGAAGCCTTTGAGAATCGTGACCAACGCAAAAGCGACGAAGGCAAAAAAGACGAGGTTACCGATAGGCATACGCTGTTCCTTTACATTTTTTTAACAGGGACCCGATTGTAGGCCGGATTTATGACGTCTGAGCGGTGGCGTAGTTCTTCGCCATCGCGCGGATGCGCTCGACCATGGCGTAAAAACCGTTGCGGCGATTCATGGTGATGTGATTTTCGAGGCCGAGCCGTGTAAAGGCGGATTCGATATCCAGCGCCAGAATTTCTTCAGGTGTTTGGTCTGAGCAAAGCTGAAATAGCAATGCGATCAGGCCTTTGACCAGATGGGAGTCGGAATCGCCCTGAAAGACGAGTTTCAGAGGCGGGCCCTGTTCCACCTGATGCGTCAGCCAGACCTGCGACATGCAGCCGCGGACCTTGTTGGTCTCGTTATGGTCGGCTTCCGGCATCGGCGGCAGTTTGCGGCCGAGGTCAATAATGAAGCGGTAACGCTCCTCCCAGTCGCCGAGGAGCTCGAAAGTGTCTACAAGATCATCAATGTTCATGGCGCTATTGTAGGGCGATGGCCTGTCTGGCCGTATACTTCGCGCCCAATTTCGCAGGCTTTATTTATGACCCGTCCTTCTGGCCGCACCGCCGACCAACTCCGAACTGTCACTATTGAACGCGGCTTTACCAAGCACGCCGAAGGCTCGGTGCTGGTCAGCTTTGGCGATACCCGCGTGCTGTGCAATGCAACGGTTGAAGAGCGTGGCCCGTCATGGAAAAAGGACGGCGGTGGTTGGGTAACGGCTGAATACGGCATGTTGCCGCGTGCCACCAATGACCGTAATCGTCGTGAAGCTGCACAGGGCAAGCAGAGCGGGCGTACGCAGGAGATTCAGCGTTTGATTGGTCGTTCGTTGCGTGCTGCTGTGGATCTCAGTGCACTGGCTGGTTACACGATTACTTTGGATTGCGATGTGCTGCAGGCCGATGGCGGCACGCGCACCGCAGCCATCACCGGCGCCTACGTGGCAATGGTCGATGCCATCGAAGTGATGAAGAAGCGCGGCAAGCTCAAGGGCAATCCGGTCCACGGACAGATCGCGGCGGTTTCAGTGGGTATTTATAACGGCGCACCGGTGCTGGATCTGGACTATGCCGAAGACTCGGCTTGCGAGTGCGACATGAACGTCGTCATGAACGAGGCCGGTGGTTTTATCGAAGTACAGGGCACGGCCGAAGGCCACGCTTTCCGCCGCGAAGAGCTTGATCAGTTGCTGAACTTGGCAACGTCGGGCATCCAGCAGTTGCTGCAGGCTCAACGCGAAGCGTTGGGACAGAAATGATCAAAGAAGCCGTACTGGCCAGTCGTAACGAGGGCAAGCTCGCCGAGATGCAGGCGATGCTCGCGCCCTTGGGCTGGAAGTTGCGGCTCTTGTCCGATTTCACCGATGGCGGCGCAGATGAGCCCGCATCGACCTTCGTCGAAAACGCCTTGCTGAAAGCGCGCCATGCATCGCTAGTGTCTGGCTTACCTGCGATTGCTGATGACTCTGGCCTGCAAGTGGATGCGCTGGATGGCGCTCCCGGCGTGATCTCTGCTCGCTACGCTGGCGAGAATGCAACGGATGCTCAGAACAATCAGAAATTGCTGCAAGCACTCAAAGGCGTGCCAGACGGTAAGCGTGCTGCGCGCTTTGTCTGTGTGATGGCGTTCTTGCGCGAGCCTAACGATCCGATGCCGATCATTGCGCAAGGCTTGTGGCGTGGCTCCATTCTCAGTAATCCGCACGGCAATCACGGGTTTGGTTACGACCCGCTGTTCTATGTGGCGGAACACAAATGCGCTGCGGCGGAGTTGGACGCTGCAGTGAAAAACAAAATCAGTCATCGCGGTCGCGCCGCCAAGCATCTGTATTCTTCACTCGTCGATGCCAGCGTCTGATCTACCGCTATCGCTTTACCTGCATTTCCCCTGGTGCGTGCGCAAATGTCCGTACTGCGATTTCAACTCGCACGCGCTGCGCGGTGAAGTTCCAGAAGATGACTACATCGACGCGCTGCTGCGCGATCTCGATTTTGAACTTGAGCAACAAGCTGAATCACGTCCGCTGCTGAGCATCTTCATGGGCGGCGGCACGCCAAGTTTGTTTTCGGGCCGTGCGATGAAGCGGGTGTTGAGTGAGGTGCAAAGGCGTCTCGTATTCGCGCCGGATATTGAGATCACGCTGGAATCGAATCCTGGCACTGTTGATGAAGCGCATTTCGCGGGCTATCGCGAAGCGGGCATTAATAGGCTATCGATTGGCGTACAGAGCTTGGACGCGGAACGCCTCAAGGCTTTGGGCCGCATTCATGATCCTGCGCAGGCGCGGCGCGCGGTGGAGATTGCGCGACGCTCGGGCTTCACCAATCTCAACCTCGACATGATGTATGCGCTGCCGCAGCAAACTGTTGAGCAGGCGAAGACTGATTTGCAGGGTCTGATTGATCTGGGCCCAGACCACATCTCTTATTACCAGCTGACGTTGGAGCCGAACACGGAGTTTGCTGCGCGGCCGCCGGTGCTGCCGGATGACGATGCGTCTTGGACGATGCAGGAACAAGGTCAGCAAATGCTCGCGGCGCATGGTTATCAGCAATACGAAGTTTCGGCCTACGCGCAAACGGGCCGTCAAAGTCGCCACAACCTTAACTATTGGGGCTTTGGCGATTATTTAGGCATTGGCGCTGGCGCTCACGGCAAGCGGACAATCGATGGTGAAGTTCGCCGTCGTGCGCGACAGAAGCATCCGAGGTTGTATCAGGCGCAAGCGGGCATGGCGGAGTGTGCGCAGGAAGACCGCGTGGTCGCTGCCAAGGAACTGCCGTTTGAGTTC
>JAZKEM010000142.1:0-34967 GCA_040387055.1 Pseudomonadota bacterium
CGGCGTCAAGCGAGGGATAGCCCTCATCGGTATTGATCAGCAAGGCGCGAACCTGGTTGACGATGTCGCGGTTGTGTCCAAGCAAGGACAGTTCCCTTTCGCATTCTTGCTCGGCGATCTGCGCCGAAACGGCGTCAGCAGTCTTCAGTGGAACATCGAGATATTCGATCGGAATACGGATCTGCGTGACCGAAGTCGAGAAGGTGCATTGCGGCAGTTTCCGGCGATAACGCTTGTGATAGATCGGTTCCGGATAATCGAACAGCAATTCGATATTGCGTGCCTTGGGCAATAGATGCCGTGCGATTGACCAGACGCTGAACAGCAATTGCTCGCAGGAGAACCGTCGCAGATTGCCATGAGAGATCGCCTCGCGACCTTCCATCACAATATGCGTGGGTTCCAAGGAGAAATGAAAATTCCACGCGGGCATGCGAAGCACGTCGCCAAAACGCCCAGCAAAATTCAGCACATCACGGAATGTGGCTTGGCTAATTAAGCCGTAGCCGAGAATGCCGTGCGTGGTCGGGTTCGAACGAATGCCGAATTCGTACGCTAGTGCAGGTTCACCCGTCATATGCAGCGCGCGTCTGCATAGCGCTGCGTATTCATCCAACAGCTTGATGCGGCCATGCGGCTGTTGCAGCAGTGTCTCGGGGATATTGAGGCCATGCAGCAAGCTTGCGCGATCCACGCCGTAGTCAGCGGCTACGTCCAGCAAGAGCCGTACATAACTGATTGGAACGGTGGGGGCGATGTGGTTGTTTGAAGACATGGCGCATCTTAGCTTTGGCGGAAAATGAATGCGACATTGGCCACTTTTGAGAACGCTTGTTGGTCCGGTTGTCGGCATCATTCCCCGCATAAGCGCGCGGCCCGCAGGGTTGCCCATATAACGATGGGGAGTATGTAAGTGTTGAAACAATCGATGATTGCGATGGCGGCTTGTGGCCTTGTGCTCGTGCTGGCGAACTGTGGTGGCCGCTCTGATGCGGTGGATGAAGCGGCGAGCATCAACGAGATCGTTAGCGCTGCGCCCTGTGCTAAGGCCAGCGGACCTGAGACGGTCGGCATGCCTGATGCGGATCGCATCTACAACTGGATTGGCGATCTCACGCGCTTCGGCAATCGCCGTACCGGCACCATCGGTGGGGCAAAGGCAGCGGCTTACATGAAGTGCAAATTCGAGTCCTTCGGATTGCAGGATGTGCACTACGAAACCGCTATGACCTGGAGATGGGAGGCGACCAAGTCGGGTCTCAGCGTAGCGGGTCAAGAGATTGATAGTTCACCAACGCCGTTTACTTTCGTCACGCCTGATAAGCCGTCTGTGTTCTCAACGGGCAAAGGCGGGCTGAATGCCGAGATCGTGGATATTGGTTTGGGCGTGCCGATTCTTGCGGACGTTAAAGGCAAGATCGTTGTGTTTGATTTGAAGTTTCTGATTCCAACTGCGGCCCTTGGGCCATTGATGGAATTTCTGTGGGATCCGGGCCTGACGATTGCTGATCCTTCGCTGGCGGTTCTTATCGCCAATCCCTTCCAGACCACCTATGAAACCGTGGTGCAGCAGATCATGAATGCAGGCGCTGCCGGATTCGTCGGCGTGCTTGCGGATTACTTTGATTCCAACAAGTACTACAACGAGTCTTATCACACGCAAGTCCCAATTCCTGGTGTTTGGGTGTCGCCGAAAGACGGCAAGAAGATTCGTGCGCTGATGCAAGCCGCAGGCGGCAAGCCAATGGCGAATCTGGTGATGGAAGGTAGCCGCGAAGTCGCAGTGGGTCGTGCTGTCGTTGGCACGTTACCGGGACAGAGTCTGGATACCATTCTCGTCACTTCACATCATGACGCTGCATGGAACGGTGCTGTTGAAGACGGCAGTGGCGCTGCAAGCGTGTTGGCACAAGCGCAATACTTTGCATCCAAGCCTGCGTCTGCGCGTCAGAAGACGATGCTGTTTGCGACGATGGACACACATTGGACTGGATACCAAGTGCACAAAGCGTTTGCGAAGAAATACATCACCGATAAACAAACGCCTTACAACATCGTTGGCAACATTACGATCGAACACATCGGCAAGCAGGGCATTCAAGACTCAAACGGGAAACTCGTCATTACTGATCAGCCGGAGTTCCGTGGAATCTTCGAGAACCTTGGTCCAACCTTGAAGCTGAACATGATCAACGGAATTATCAAACATGATCTGCGTCGTACGGCCTTACTAAATGCAATTGCACTGTGCCCTACGGTAGGTATTCCAACGGATGCTTTTGCTTGTGTGGCAGGCGTTCCGGTCGCCAGCCTGATTGCAGGGCCCAACTATCTCTACGATGAGGCGGATACGCTCGATAAAGTTGCCAAGGATGAGCTGGTGCCCGTCGCAAAGTTCTTTGCAGAACTGGCTGAAGCAATGGATTCAACGCCGTCAGCATTAATTGGTATACCTGTGGTTTCGTCACTGCCAACAGCGGGCTCGTTACTGCAATGATGCTGTCGCGCGCTGGATTCCGGAATGCAGCGCTAATTCTTTTAGCGCTGTTGATCGGCGCTTGCGACTCTTCGCAGCCGATTGATGCGACGACGGGTTCGCGCTTAGTTCGTGGTGCTGGCCCGGATGGCAGTTTTTACGCAGCTCCAGTAGATGGCAGCAACAAAAGCGTCGCAACACGCTGGCCGATTGTTTTTTCGCATGCGTTTTCGATAACAGCAGAACAGGCATTTCAGAGTGATGCCACAGCGGGTGGTGGCAACGAGGTTTACGGTGTCAAGAAGATGCTGGAAGCGGGCGGGGCCGTGGTCTATCAACCCAATAAGATTGCGTACGGATCCAACGAAAATCGTGGCAAGTTGCTCTACAAGAAATGCGCAGGTGTCACTTTGGACGAGATGTTGTGCAAGGGCAGCAATCCGGTCGTGATCGACGGCATCCATATGGCTACGCAGCAGTACTGCGCCGATCCAGCCTTGCGTGCGCGCAATGGTTTTTCCAGCGAAGATCAATGTCGCCGCAAGCTGCAGTTCAACATCATCTGCCATTCGCAGGGTTGTCTCGACTCGCGCTACATGCTGGCTGCGGTTCGCAACGAATACAGTGGTGAGCTGATGTACAAGCATGTGGCGAGCTGGACTTCGATGGCGGGTGCTAACAAGGGCACGGCGCAGGCTGATGCGTATCTGGAACTGACCGCGTCGTGCCTGTCACCAGGCTGTAAATCACCACTGATTGATTTGGCATTGGCGGTGGATTCCATCCGGCAGAATCAGGCACTGATCATTAACGGCAGTGAGTCGGCTGTGGCTTTGACGCGCAAATACGTGATGGTGACGACGGACATGAACTGCAATCCGGACAACGGTACGGTTTGTGCGCCGAGCTTCAATCAGCTCTATCCACTGCCAGTCGATTCATCGCATCCGGTGTTCTACCAAACCTTCACCTCACAAGTGTTCGACATCAATCATCCCTGTTACAGCAGCAAGAAGAGTAACTGGCAGATCGTGATGGACGCCGAGGGGCCGAATGACGGCAACATCTCGATCAACTCTCAAGCGTTCGTGACTTATGGACCAGGCTCAAGCGGCGGCGCTACGCCAGTCGTGCCACGCTGGGTCAATGGCAGCACACTCGATCCCACACGTCCTCACCCGGGACTGGAGCACATGGCTTATTCCGATCTCAAAGTGCCGGGCATGGATGACGGCAAAATGAGTTGCAATGGTGAGGACAACAGCATGTATCGCTTCAGTCGAATGACTCTTTATCGCGACATCGTCGCGGAGCTGGTCGAGCGCGGGTTCTGATCACAACAGCTTGGTCACCATATCAACCAGTGTGCGTGTGAGTCGTTCACGCGAAATATGCGTGGGGCGGTAGAGCACGGTTTGTTGAATCGCTGCCCAACACATGGTCATCAGCAAGTAGGTATCGGCTTCGGGATCTTCGAAGTGCAATACGCGTTCGCTTTTTCGACGACCTTCTTGTGCGATGTGTTGCAAGGTTTCTGACAAGTCGCGTGCTTGTGGGATATCCCAGAAGAACGGCACTTCACGCATCGCGACGCGTAGTAATTTTCCACGCTTCTCCAGTGACAGCATCATGCCGCGCATCCAGTGATCAATGCCGCCGCGGGGTTGGTCGGGCAGAGATAGTGCGGTGCGCATGCTGGTTTTCACTTCATCTGCAATTTCTCCGAGCTCGCGCGCCAAGGCTGCAGCGATGATGGACTGCTTGTTCGGGAAATATTCATAGAGCGAGCCAATGCTGACGCCGGCGGCCTCTGCGACATGATTAGTGGTGACTCCGTCATACCCCTCGCGCTCAAGTATCTGAGCAGCTGCATCAAGCATGGCCGTAACAGTGGCTTTTGCGCGGGGTTGCGCAGGGCGCTTTTTAGGCTCTAAATCAAGGATATAAGGCTTCTTTGTGGGGCGTGCCATAGGGGGTGTGAAATCCGAGTAGACCTGAGCAATTACTCGGATTAAGTTTAGACCCTAACCGCGATAGAGGCAAAGCCCACGCGGGCATACAAATTCCGGTGGGCTATGACCTGTCTGGAGGAGAGGAAGATGCGGAGTTTTTCCCGGGCTGCTGGCCTGTTTGCAGTGCTGTCGCTGCTGTCTGCCTGTTCGGGCAATTACAGCGGCGGCACTGCGACATCGGGAAACAACGGCAATGGTGATCCCGGCACACCTTCCAAAACGGTGCAGGAATTTTTCGGCAAGAGCACACAGACCAATCTCAACAACTGCCGCACCTGTCATGTACCAGGCGGCGTTGCGGATACGGACGAGGGCAAGCTGTTCATGCTTTCGACAAATCCAAACGAAGACTACGACAACGTTTACGACTCGTGGATCGCTTTAGACAAAGGTGTCGAGACCAACAAGATCCTGACGAATCCGTCTGATCCCGCGCAGCATCACAGCGGCGGACAACCTTGGCCGGTTGGCAGTCAGCCTTACAACGCGATGAAGGTTGTGCTGGGTTGTTGGGATAACCCAGACAGTTGCGCTGCACTGCTTGCGAGCAATGTTTCTACGCCAACAGCACCACTGCCTTTGTTGGGCAGTGCACGTGGTGGTCACGCTTGGTTTGATTTCTGTGAAGGCAAGAGCGACAGCATGGTGTTGCCGGCTGATCCACGCAGTCTTGTGCAACCCGGCAGCAACGCGAACAAGGCGGTGTACTTCAACGCCTTTTGGAAAGATTGCCATCGCGAGCCAGAAAAAGTGGGTGAAGCTGGCCCCGCAAAAAACTGCGGCGAGTTGCGTACGCTTTCTGCACAAGGACGCACCTTGATCGAAGGCAACGGTGCCATTGGTGCGGGCTGGTATTTCGGCGGCAATGGTCCCAAGGGCAATCTCACCGCTGCGAAATACAACACAGTGTGGGAGAAGTGGGGCCTGCCTTCACGCCCAGATAATTTTGATCAGCTCGTTGCTGAGCGTTATGGCATGGGCTTGGGCACAGCACGCAATCCTTATCCCTTGCCCGGTGAAGACCCCAACAAAACCAATGGTGGCAGTGGTCAACTGCCGACGGGACTCACTCAGCTGCACGACGCTGATGGTCGTTGGAATGGAAACATCGGCACCAATTGTCATGTGTGCCATAGCGGTCAGATTGGAACGCCAGCAGATGGCCCTGGTCTTGGCGCGCTCTATGGCAACTCCAACAGTCTCAGCGAATTTGGTCAGCTAGATACCGATCTCGGTGGCAGTGCGGTGCCCGGCGTGCCGATCCCTGTGCCCATCATTGTTGGTAAAACGCGCGGAACGAATAACGCACTCGCATTGCAGATCATTACTTTCTTGGTCGCAGGAGATTTGCGTCCGCTCGATCCGAATTTCATTGGCTTCACGGTGTTCACGCCCAACGGCGGTTCGCTGGATGCGCCAGCGTGGTGGAACATGGGACATCGTCCGACCAAGTTTCAGGATGGCTTCTTGGCGATGGATGCACTGCGCGCAGATTTTGGTTTCTTCCTGCCGGGCCCTGGCCCTGAAGGTTTTGGATGGGTGAAGGAGCATGTGCGCGCTGGTGACACTTGGCTGATGTCGCTCAAGGCTCCGGCGTATCCGGGCACGATCAACACGGCATTGGCAGAGCAGGGCGCAGTGTTATTCCACAGCAAGAATCTGTGGGCAGAAGGCCTCGACAATCCTTCGCCTAAGCCTGCAGGTGGTAACGGTTCATGCTCGAGCTGCCATGGTGCGTACTCACCGCGTTACGTGAATGATTCAAGATATCTGGATACGCCAGCACTAGAAGGTGTTGCGAGTTACATCGTCCCGCGTGATCTGATTGCGACTGACAAGTGGCGCGTGGATAGTGACAGCGAAGCTGCAGAGCAATACGGCAAGGAAGATTTCTTTGCGTATCCAGAGACGATCAACAGTGATCCCAATCTCGACTGCAGTACGCAGAATCGCGCCGAGATTCGCCAAGGTCGCGCCCCAGGTTATCTCGCACCACCGCTATACGGTATCTGGGCAAGCGCGCCGTATTTTCACAATGGGTCTGTGCCCAACGTGATGGAAATACTCAATCCCGCAGAGCGCAAACCCATCTGGCGTCGTGTCTCCACCCCTGCGCGCTTTGATCAGCTAGGCAAAGTGGTGATGGGCTATGACACTAATTTCCAACGCGCGTATGACAAGGACAAGCTCGGCTGGAAATACGACGCACTCGCTTGCGGCGCGCCCGGCACGACACCGTATCTTGATTGCGATCCTGCCAATCAAGGCGCAGATCCAGCGCTGGGGCAGATGATCAATATCCTCAACTCCAGCAATCCTTTCCTCTGGTATCTGGGCATTCCTCCCAGCTCTGATCAGCAATTAGAGAATCGCAAAATCTACAACACGCATATGTATGGCCAGAGCAATGTCGGCCATACGTTTACTTCAGTGCTCAATGACCAAGAGCGCAAAGCGATACTTGAGTATTTGAAAACCTTATGAACATTTTTGAGACAACACTTGTGATGCCTCGCGCGCAGTTGAAAACAATCATCAGCACATCCGTAATGGCTGCGAGCCTGCTGTTGGGTGCTTGTTCCGGCAATTACAGCGGTGGTGATTTGCCAGATGGCGGTGGAAGTACTGGTACGCCAGGTGCACCCTCCAAAACCGTGCAGGAATTCTTTGGTAAGAGCGTTAAGACCAATATGAATTTTTGCCGCACCTGCCACGTGCCCGGTGGTGTTGCGGATACAGACGAAGGCAAGTTGTTCATGCTGTCGGCGAACAGCAGCGAGGATTACGACAACGTTTACAAATCTTGGATTGCTTTGGACAAGGGTGTTGAGACTAATAAGATTCTGACAAACCCATCTGATCCTGCGCAGCATCACAGTGGTGGTCAGCCATGGCCTGTCGGCAGTCAGCCTTACAACGCGATGAAAGTAGTGCTGGGCTGCTGGGACAATCCAGACAATTGCGCAGCTTTGCTCGCAGCCGGAACCACGACGCCAGTGACTTCGCAATTTCCGTTGTTGGGTAGTGCGCGTGGTGGTCATCTTTGGGACGACTTCTGCGTAGATAAAACTGATGACACCGTGCTGCCGGACGACCCACGTACCTTGGTCGTTCCGGGCGTTAACAAGAACAAAGCGGTTTACATGAACGCTTGGTGGCAAACCTGCCAGGCCGACGACAAGCCAGCGAATTGCGGTGAACAACGCGCACGTGTCGCACGTGGCTATCCGATTATTGCCAGTGACGGAGAGGTTGGCGCAGGCAGCTTTTTCTCAGGTAGTTCATCCACGTCAAGTTATGCATTCCCAGCTAGTGATTACGCGGGTATGTGGGACTCAGTGCTGGGGATGTCGGCGCGACCAGATAACTTTGACGATTTGATTGCACAGCGTTGGGGCATGCCTTTGAGTCCAACGCCCAATCCGTATCCGCTGGCAGGTGAAGATCCCAACAAGACCAACGGCGGTAGCGGGCAATTGCCGATGGGTGTTACGCAGTTGCGTAAGGCTGATGGTAGTTGGACCGGCAATCTCAACGTGACGTGCAGCATCTGCCACGGTGGTGGCATTGGTAGTGCATCGGATGGTCCGGGACTGGGTGCCGTTTACGGCACCAATAGCCTTAGCGATATCACGCTGATGTTCACCGATCTCGCCAGGCTTGCGCCGCAACAGGCTGCGTTGGCGATTATTGCGCAGAACAAAGTGCGTGGTACCGGCAACATCACTAACTTCCAGTTATTCGGTTTGCTGACCATTACCGAAGTGTCGACGATTCCGGGCTATCTCTCGATTCAGACACAGCCTTCGACCGGCACTGAAGATCCTCCAGTCTGGTGGAATCTGGGTCATCGTTCTGCAAAGTTCTTTGATGCGGGTGAGGTCACATCCGCGAAGCGCATCGAGTTGTCCTTCCATTTCCCGAATACGCCATTCCATACGGATATGGCTGCTGATAAGCAATGGATCATCGATCATCAACAAGATGGCGACGCATGGATCACGGCGCAGAAGTCACCCGCTTGGCCAGAAAATAAACTGGGCACCATTGATACGACGCTTGCTGAGCAAGGCGCGATTCTTTTCCACAGCAAAGATCTGTGGTCGCCGACATTGAAGAATCCAGTGCCTAAGCCCCCTGGTGGCAACGGCTCCTGCGCGAGCTGCCATGGTGCTTACTCGCCACGTTACGTTAACGATACGGCGTATCTCGATACGCCAGCACTCGAAGGCATTGCAGCCAACGTTGTTCCAATTGATGTCATCAATACGGATCGCAGACGTTTGGATGGCAATAGTCCGGCCGTTGCTAACTACTCTCGTCAAGATTGGTTTGCGTATAGCGACGGCGCCAAGAATGCCGATGGTGCGCCGCTGTGCGGTGACTGGAATGATGCGTCTCTGCGTGGTGATCGCGCGCTGGGCTATCTTGCGCCGCCACTCTACGGCGTGTGGGCATCGGCACCGTATTTCCATAACGGCGCTGTGCCAACAGCATGGGAAGTGCTCAAGCCTGCTGATCGCCACGTCATCTGGCGTCGTTGGTCAAACACGGCGCGTCCTGACCAGACTGCTCAGGTTATGGGCTTTAGATCTGATCTAGCCGCATACGACAATCAGAAACTAGGCTGGAAGTACGACGTACTGGCCTGCGGCGTGACCGGCACAACGCCGTATATCGACTGCAATCCTGCTGGTGCAGGTCCGACGATTCAGGATTTCCTCGACCTGATCTACGCCAACGGTGGACTGGTCTGGAATCTGCTCAATCTTCCGATCATCACCAATTCACAGGCGGAAGATCGCAAGATCTACAACACGCATATGTATAGCCAAAGCAACAGCGGCCATGAGTTCACGGCAGTGCTCACTGATCAGGAGCGCAAGGCGCTCATTGAGTACATGAAAACCTTATGAACGCATTCGCGAAAAGACTTTTGATTAAGCATTCGAACTTTGTGTTCGATGCTTTTCAGTCTTTCGCGAAGGTTCACAGCGGTGTAAGTTGTAATAAACAACCCGACGCAAGTGAGTTTTCAGCACTTGTGGATAGAGGTTAAGAGGAGACCATGAAAAAAATAATGCATGCATGCTTGGCGGGTACTGCTTTGCTGGTGAGCGCCTGTTCGGGCAATTACAGCGGCGGCACCGCGACGGCTGGTAACAACGGATCCGGTGATCCAGGCACCCCCTCAAAAACGGTGCAGGAATTTTTCGGAAAGAGCGTAAATACCAATTTGAATAACTGCCGCACTTGCCACGTGCCGGGCGGCGTCGCCGATACAGACGAGGGCAAGTTGTTCATGCTCTCCAGTAATCCGGGTCAAGACTACGAGAACGTTTACAACTCGTGGATCGCTTTGGACAAAGGTGTCGAGACCAACAAGATTCTTACCAATCCATCGGATCCGGTTCAGCACCACAGTGGTGGCCAGCCGTGGCCTGTAGGCAGTCAGCCTTATAGCGCCATGAAAGTGGTGCTGAGCTGTTGGCAGAATCCAGATAGCTGCGCAGCGTTGCTCGCGAGTAATGTTTCAACGCCAACGGATTTGTTGCCTTTGCTGGGCAGTAAGCACGCCCAGCATATTTGGGCGACATTTTGCGAAGGCAAAGAAGATGGCGTATCGCTACCGGTTGATCCGCGTTCGCTGATTCGTCCAGGCATCAATGCAGGCAAGGCTGTGTACTACAACGCTTGGTGGCAGGATTGTCGCGTCAATCTGCCTGCCGAAGAACAGCGCCCGAAAACCTGCGGCGAATATCGCACGCGCCGTGATCAGGGTTTGCATTTCCTTAAGGATGAATTGCCTGCGTCGCCAATCGCGGCCTCTGCTTACAACGACACTTGGAAGAAGTGGGGACTGAGCAAACGCCCAAGTAACTTCGATCAACTGTATACGCTGCGTTATGGCCTCAATCATTCGCCATTCGACAACCCGTATCCATTGCCCGGCGAAGATCCCAATGCCAAGAACGGTGGTTCGGGTCAATTGCCGCTGGGTTTACGTCAGATGAAAGATGCTGAAGGCAAATGGACCGGCACGATTGGTACTGCTGCTTGCTTCCAATGTCATGGCGGACAAATTGGTGATCCCGCAGCTGGCGAGCCGGAATTGATTGGTCTCAGTAACCTCGGCCTTGGCAATAACAACTATGACGTTGTGATTTCCGGTCTGGATTCGAGTCCTTTTGCAAACACGCCTTTGTCCACGCTGTTGCCGCCAACCAGCGTTGATAGCTTGTTCAATATTGGCATCAAGCAACGCGGACAAAACAATGCAGTCGGCGCGTTTGAAGTACTGATCACCTTGCTTGATTTGGATTCGCTCGGTTTGAATCCTAATCCGCTCAAAACTATGGTCGGTACAACGGGTTTACAAGACATCGCACATCCGCTGGCGCACACGCAAGACACGCCTGCCTGGTGGAATTTTGGATCACGCCCACGCAAGTTCTTTGATGCCGGGGTTTCCAATGACAGTACGCGCATCATCATGGCGGCGGGCCCAGGAGATTTTCAGAATCTGGTGACGCTTGATGGCAAAAAGTATCGCGATCGCATCAAGACCTACGATGAAAGCTTGGGAACATATTTCCTTTCGTTGAAATCGCCGGTGTATCCAAAATCCATCGACACAGCTTTGGCAGAGCAGGGCGCTGTTCTATTCCACAGCAAAAATTTGTGGGCGCAAGAAGCCAATAAGGATCGCCCGAAACCGCTGGGCGGCAATGGTTCATGCGCGTCTTGCCACGGTGTTTATTCACCGCGCTACGTGAATGACAGTGCTTATCTTGATAGCCCGACGCTGGAAGGCGTGGCCGGACATATCTCGCCGTTGAATGTCATCGGTACTGATCGCGCACGTTCAGACATGCTGACGCCAACTTTGCGCCAACGTTGGGATACGACCTATTGGGGTTATACCGATGGACAGCCTGGCTGGGTTGACCCGGCCGCGAAAGATCCAGTGACTGAATTAGCAGACGATCTTCTGCCAACCGAGTTACGGCCAATGGGGCTCTGTGGCTGGGAGAAAGAAGTGATTGGTTATCAAGCGCCGCCGCTGTATGGCATCTGGGCCACTGCGCCTTATCTTCACAACGGTTCGGTGCCGACCTTGGAAGCCGTGCTCAACTCTTCAAAGCGTAAGCCAATCTGGCGTCGAAAATTGCAAAGCATTAGCGGCGTCACCGGTTTTGATCAGCGCATCAACACTGCTTACGACTTTAATGCCGTGGGTTGGAAGTACGATGTGTTGAGTTGCAATGACATTCCGGGCAATCCCCTATCGAACTGCAGCCCAGTGAATGAAGAAGGACCATCACTGGTGCAACTCGTGCAGAACTTCCTGAACGGCCTCGTTTCTTTGAGTGGCTTGGTCAGCATTCCTGATCCAGCGCCGGGTTCAAGCGACAAGCGCTTTGTTTACGACACTCGCACGCTTGGAAATGGTAATGCCGGTCACGATTTTACTGACGTGTTGACCGAGCAAGAACGTAAAGCCGTCATCGAATATCTGAAAACGCTATGAGATCTCTACGCATTTTATTGGCCCTGAGTGTGTTGCTGCTATTGCCGCAAGCGATGGCATTGGGCGAGGGTAGCGTCGTGCCTCAGCTCAGCGCGCCAGCTGGCGATGGAAGCACGCTCTCGCTTGAGCAGTTTCGTGGTCAGGTGGTGTACGTGGATTTCTGGGCATCTTGGTGCGCACCTTGTCGTCAGGCGATACCAGCATTGGACACCTTGCATCAACGTTATAAGGCGCAAGGATTTACGGTGTTGGGTGTCAACGTTGATACCGATCGAAAGAGCGCGCAGCGCATGATCGATCAGCTTGTTCCCAAGTTTCCGATTGTGTTTGATCCGAAAGGGCAATGGCCAGAAGCGTTTGGCTTGCAGGATATGCCTTCATCATTTTTGATTGATGCAAAAGGTGTTGTACGTTTTGTGAAAAAAGGATTTCGAGAGCGGGATGTGCCGCAGATTGAAGCGGCAATTAAAGCAGTACTGGGGGAGAAACCATGAAGATGAACAGTGTGCTCAAAATGAGTGTTGCCTTGTTGATGCTGGCGCTGACAGGTTGTGCCAACGTGCAGCCATGGCAACGTGGAGATCTGGCCAAGCCAGGCATGGCGTTTGAGTCAGATCAATTACTGACGACTTATCGTCAGCATGTAGCGGTCAGTAAAGAAGCTGCCTCTGGTGACACCACGCTGGGCGGCGGCGGCTGTGGGTGCAATTAATGACACAGCCTAAAAGGAAAACACGCGCATCACTTTCAGCGCTCACTGCGGCTGCACTGGCCTTGCCAGGCATCGCGCAAGCTGAAGTACAGACCGATTATCTTTTCTCGCACTATCAAGAAGGCGATTTGCCTGCGAATCGTAGCGCCAGTGGTCAAAGCTCTGAGCGTTACAAAGTGGATACGCATCTATTCCGCTTGGCCGGAACGCCGATCGCTGCAGATCAAGTTGCACAGCTTGATCTCACTTACGAAACGATGAGCGGTGCCAGTCCTTGGTGGGTGCAACCGGGCGCTGGCGGTAAGCCTGTGCAAGTGATGAGTGGTGCCAGTATCAGCGAGAGCCGTGTCGTTGCTGACGTCAGCTATGGTATTCCGTTCGCTGGGTTGGACTGGGGTTTGCGCGCGGGCTACTCTAGTGAAAATGATTACACCTCGCTACACGGTGGCGTAGAAGTTCAGTACACACCAGAAAGCAAGATGTACACCGTTAGCGGTGGTATCGGATATTCCTCCGATAAGCTTGATCCAACGGATGGCGGCACGCCGCAATATCCAACACGCATTAGTAACGCTGATAAAAGAACAGTGACGGGATATGGCGGCGTGTCATGGGTCTTGAGCGCTCAAACCACGGCACAAGTCTCGATGAGCGTCACGCGCGATAGTGGTTTCTTGAGTGATCCATACAAGCAGGCTTACATCGTTGCGATAGCGACTCCAGTCGCAGACAGCAGACCTGATGGCCGACAAACTTGGGCGGTCACCGGAAAACTGAGGCATTACATTCCTAGCCTAGGTGCTGCAATTCGCGCTGATGCACGTTACTACCACGGCGATTGGAGTATCGAATCGCACACGGTAGATCTGTCTTGGGATCAATCAATCGGTGAAACCTGGCGTGTCACGCCGGGCGTGCGTTGGTACAGCCAATCGCAGGCATTTTTCTACCAGCCTTACTACGCTGATTTCCGCGCGGATGGTTTTGCCTCCAGCGATTACAGATTGTCCCCCTATGGTGCAATCGCAGGGCGTGTCGATGTACGCAAAGTCTTGGGCAAATGGGAACTTGGTTGTGGCGTTGAGTACTACGATGCTTCGGCCAATTACGCGATCAAAAATGTAGGAATCGAGAACCCTGGACTAGTGCAGTACTGGTCAGCGAATCTGCGTTTGCTTCGTCGCTTCTAAGTAGTAAAAACAAAAAGGCGCTGCACAATTCGTGCAGCGCCTTTTTTATTGTCTGATGCTCGTTAGTGGCCGGTTAACGTTGATTCAGTTCAAGCTTCGCCCGTTTCCATCGACCATTCACGAACGAGAGATAGCAGTGCTTGGCCATAACGCTCGCGCTTGGTCTCGCCAAGCCCAAGAATGCCGTGGAGTTCGGCGTCGCGCTGAGGCTTTTTCTGCACGACAGCGTTGAGGCTGGCGTCGTGAAGGATGACGTAGGCAGGTACACCGTGCTCAGCAGCAGCCGCGCGACGCCAGGCGCGAAGTCGGTCGAGTAGCACTTGCTCTGCGCCACTGAGTTCGACGTCGCCAATCTTGCTGCGAGCACGTTCGCGTTCGCGCTTTTCTTTTTTGGTCTTGGTGCTGGCGATATGTTCGCGCAGCATGACTTTCTGTTCGCCTTTCAAAACGGGCTTGGCGGCTGCGGTGAGTTTGAGCACGCCGAAGCTTTCGTGATCGACTTCGAGGAATCCATTGCTAATGAGCTGACGGAAAACGCCGCGCCATACAGCGTCAATGGTGTCTTGGCCGATGCTGTAGACACCGAGTTCGTGATGGCCGAAACGGCGGATTTTTTCGGTGTCTGCTCCACGCAACACATCAATGAGATGTGCGACGCCAAATCTTTGGCCGGTGCGATAAACGCAAGACAAGGCCTTCTGCGCTTCTGCAGTTGCATCGCGCACGCTTGGTGGATTGAGGCAGTTGTCGCAGTTTCCGCACGGCGTGGCGCTTTCGCCGAAGTAGGCGAGCAGTTGTACGCGGCGGCAGCTGACGGTTTCACAAAGACCGACCAATGCATCGAGCTTGCCGCCGATGACGCGCTTGTGTACGTCGCCAGCTTCAGATTCTTCAATGAAGCGACGCTGCTGCACGATGTCGGCCGTGCTCCACATCATCCATGCTTCTGCAGGATCGCCATCGCGACCCGCGCGACCAGTTTCCTGATAGTAGCCTTCGATACTCTTTGGCAGATCGTAGTGAGCTACATAGCGTACGTCGGGCTTGTCGATGCCCATGCCGAAGGCGATGGTGGCGACCATGACGATGCCATCTTCGCGTTGGAAGCGTTGCTGATTCTTCGAGCGCAGATCAGCGCTCATGCCTGCGTGATACGCGAGAGCTTTGATGCCGTGATCGCAAAGCCAGCCTGCAACTTCTTCGCAACGTTTGCGCGAGAGGCAATAAACGATGCCGGAATCGCGGCGACGGCTTTCAAGAAATTCCAGCAGTTGTTCGCGTGCTTTTACTTTGTCGGCGACGCTGTAGCGAATGTTAGGTCGATCAAAGCTGGAGATGAACTGGCGTGCATTCTCCAAGCGTAATTCACGCACGATGTCGTCGCGCGTTTGTTGATCTGCTGTTGCGGTGAGCGCGATGCGCGGAACATCGGGGAAACGTTCTGCGAGCACGCCCAGTTGGCGATACTCGGGACGAAAGTCATGGCCCCATTGTGAAACGCAATGCGCTTCGTCGATTGCGAACAATGCGACAGGCAAGCTCTCCAGCAGCGGCAGCATGTCGCCCATCAATAGGCGTTCTGGCGAGACATAGAGCAGATCCAGTTCGCCGGTACGCAGCTTTCGCATGACCTGACCGCCGACTTCTGCGCTCAAGCTTGAGTTGAGGCAGGCGGCGCGAACGCCAAGTTCTTCCATCGCGGAGACTTGATCCTGCATCAGCGCAATCAATGGCGATACCACCACTGCAACGCCATGACGTAACAGAGCAGGGATTTGATAGCACAGTGATTTGCCGCCGCCCGTAGGCATCAACACCAGTGCGTCACCGCCGCTAGTGATCTGCTCGATGATGTCAGCTTGCAGTCCGCGAAATGCGGGGTAGCCAAATACAGTATTAAGCGCGTCCAGTGCGCTTGTTAGTTTTGCCGGAGGCGTCATTCGCTAGTGATCAGGGCGTGACGATGACTGTGCCAACAGACTGCATGCGCTGTTTGAGTTTTTCACGTAGCAAAGGCAACGCGGCTTGCATGGATCTTTCGCCTTCGAGAATGGCCTGATGCTTAGCCTCGATATCGGTGGAGCTGACCTTGGTCAGATCAGGGCGTACCAAGATATCGGCCATCGGCGATTCCCAAGCACGAATCGATTTTCCCATAATGTCGAAGGTGCGCATCAGCACATCGACTTTGCCAGTCGTCGGCGCTGCGCTCGGCGGGCTCGATACATCGACGGCAATGATGAAATCAGCGCCCATCTGTTTGGCGTAGCGAATCGGCACTGGGCTGACGAGGCCGCCATCAACATATTCAACGCCGCCAATCACAACAGGTTGGAACACACCAGGAACAGAAGACGATGCACGCACCGCAGTGCCGACATTGCCGCGTTGAAACAGAACGGCGTCACCTGTATCGAGTCGCGTTGCGACGCAGGCGAAAGGAATTTTTAAATTCTCGATGCTCTTATTGCCGACGGCTTTGTTGACGAAGTCTTGCAAGGCTTCGCCTTTGAGCATGCCTTTGCTGAAGATGGACCAATCCATCACGGTCGCTTTGTCGATATCAAACGCGATGGTTTGCATGTCATAGCCGCTGAGGCCAGCGGCGAAGAGCGCACCAGCAACGCTACCTGCGCTGGTGCCAACAATCATGTCTGGCACGATGCCTTCAGCTTGCAACACTTTGATCACGCCGATGTGTGAGAAGCCGCGAATCGCGCCGCCGCCCAATACCAAAGCAATTTTTGGTGGCTTCGGTGGAATTGATGTTGGTGGAATCTGCGTCACCGGCACAACAGGTGCAGTGACACATGCGGCCAACAGAAAAGTGGCGAGGGCGAGCGAAGCAAGAATTCGGAATTGGCGGGTCATGGCGTGGAGCGTGAGCGCTCTAAGATACAAATGGTCTAAACATAGGTTTGAAGAAGGCTTCCGATTAGAGAGACATATCGGTAACTTGGTTCCTGTCTGCTGGGGACGGCAGACCTGCACCTTTTCTCCTTAAAGGACGCACTATTATGGCTGAGCGACGCAAGGAGGTACTGGTTTTCTTTTGATTGATGCCCCCTGTGTCGGCCAAATACCAGTACTGAGCGGCGTCGTCTCAGCCAATATTTTTTATTCCTTTACGAGTGCGCGCGGGCGTTGAGGGCGCGGCACCGGTTTGCATCAAGTAGCCGGTCACCATATCGGTGAGTCCGTTGATCACATCCTCACGTTTAATATGACTTTGCGGCTGGCTCATGTAACGCATGCCGGTGAAGACCGTGCTGTTAAAAACAATGAACAGCGTTGCAGGCAAATTCTCAAAACGGTATTCCGCATGGTGACGCAGTAAGTAAAGGCGAAAAGCCTCCGTCATATAGCGCTCTAGAGAATCCACCGTACGCAGGGTTCGTGCGTCGTACCAGTTGCGAGCAAGTTCCAGATACAAACCCTTGTGCATCTCAAAGTAGTCGAACACCGCTGTAAGCGCGCCGCGTGTGAGCGTATGTAAATCGGCGTCGAGTAGGGCTCGGACTTGGGCGTCGACCGCTTGCGTCAGCTCTTTACGCATGCGCTCGGACAGGGCGTCGACAATCGCATCTTTGGTCGCAAAATATTGATAAAGCGAACCAACGCTGACGCCCGCTCGTTTGGCAATGTGGTTGGTGGTGGTATTGGCGAGCCCGTGTTCGGCAATGGTCAGCGCGGCGGCGTCGACCAAGGTTTCAACCATGACTCTTGAGCGTTCTTGGCGAGGAGCTTTGCGCAAGGGAAGTCGGCCTATTTCAGAATGCGAATTGAATGCGAGCAATTATTCGCATTAAGGTACGGCCTCACTCGTAATAGAGCAAATCGTGATGAGCGCGACTGCAAGCCAAGCTGTCCCCCAATTTGTGAACCAGACACCTCCAATCCCTACGCGCCATGGCGCCGATCTGGTTGAAGGCCGTCGCATGGCCAAATCTGTGGGCGTGATGATTCGCGGAAACGCGGAGCCGACGGCGGATGAATGGCAGGCGCTGGGTGAAGCGTTGACTCATGGCGATGAAGTCGCTGATCGCATGGTCGAATGGATGTACACGGCGGGCATGCAGGCTGCGCATCCCATGTTCGAGCGTGCACTCAATCATGGTGTCGCTAGCGTGCCGGATGCACCTGCGCCGCTGCGTGATTTTTTTGAAGTTTGTGAACGACGTCCTGAATGGGTCGACGACAAATTACTCCAGCAAGGTGCAGAAGTTTTTCAGCAAGCAGGAATGTCGTCGTACTACGTGCTGCGTGATCTGGCGTTGATGGGCGGCTATCAAGCGGCTGGCTTTAACAAAACATTGATTCTCACCGGCGCACTCAAAGGCCGTGCGTCGCGTCGTGTCGCTGAGACGATGAAGTGGAGCAACGACGTCACCGAGGTGGGTGGCATGGAACGTTTTGCAGATGGATTTAAATCCACCGTTCATGTGCGATTGGTGCACGCGATGATTCGTCGTCGCGTTCGCGGTTTGCCGGAGTGGGACGCCGCAGCGTGGGGCGTGCCGGTCAATCAAGCAGATATGGCGGCAACCTATCTGGGATTTAGCGTTGTATTGCTGATTGGCCTGCGCGTGATGGGCATGCCGATCAGCAAGCAGGAAGGCCGCGCAGTGATGCATCTCTGGAGTTACACCTGCTGGTTGATGGGTGTCGATGAGCGCTGGATACGACTCGACGAGCAAGGCGGCCGCAAGCTGTTGTTTCAACTTCTGCTCACGCAACTGCCGCCTGATGAAAGCAGTAAACAATTGGGTCATGCGCTGATGCAGGAAACTTTGCAGCTCCCATACAAACATCTACGCAAACTCCGTGTTCGCTTCGAACGCGCGCGACACATTAGCGTGACGCGTTTGTTTGTCGGTGCGCGTGGCATGCAGGCGCTTGGACTGCCGCGATTTGTTTTCCCCTGGTATCCGCTGATCAGCCTTCCGTTCACGTTTACTTGGCACAGCGTGCACAAACTGATTCCCGGCGGACGGGCGCGCATGATTCGTGTGGGGCGTCAGGCGCAGCTGGATATTTTGCAACTGCACTTTGGAATGCTGACGCCTGAGGTGGTGGCGTTACACGCGGTTTAAGGTTGCTGCGCGGGTCTATAGTAGGAAAAAACGACCCGCGCCTACACATCCGAGTAGTACTGTAGTGCTTGACCTGCGCGTAGTGTCCTAAGGAGAAATTCCGCAAAAAGAATAGGAATCTGAGGAGTAGCTATGAGCAATAAAGCTGTTAATCGTCGTGTCGTCCTAGCTGAACGTCCACGCTACATCATCCCAACGGCAAACGTTTTCCGCATGACGGAAGCGACCATGCCTGAGGCTCGCGACGGACAGGTCCTGATCCGTACCACTTGGTTGGGTTTGGATTCCTACCTTTACAGTCGTTTGCAGCGCGACTCGCAATTTGCAGCGCCGGTTGCCATCGGTGATGTCATGGTCGGTGCCACCGTGGGTCGTATTGCAGTCTCCAATCACCCGGATTACAAGGTTGGCGATATCGTCCACGGTTTCTGGGGCTGGCAGGATTACACGGTGTCTGATGGCAGCGACATCTCCAAGGTTGATCCTGAAATTCCGCGTCCGTCATATATGCTCGGTGCGCTCGGCATTTCGGGCCTAGGCGCTTACGCCGTTGTTAACAATCTGGTCAAAACGCAGTCTGGTGAAACGCTGACGATTGGTTCGGCAACGGGTGGCATCGGTCAGATGGTGGGACAGCTCGGCAAGCTCAAAGGCGCGCGGGTTCTCGCAGGTGCCAGCGGCATGGAAAAGTGCCGTCATGCCATCGAGCAATGGGGTTTTGATGTCTGCATTGACCGTACCGCCAAGAACTTTCTGGACAATGCCAAGGCTGAATACGCCAAAGCGGGTGTCGACTGTTACGTTATGCTCGCCGGCGGCCGCGTGCTCGACATGGCGCTGCCGTACTTCCGCCCGAATGCGCGTATCGCGGTCTGCGGCATGATGGCCACTTATGGCCTCTCTACGCTGCCTCCAGGTGGTGATCGCACCGTACTGTTGATGACAGAAATCATGCGTCGTCGTCTGCAGATCCGTGGTCTGGTCAGCACGGATTACCTTGGCACGCCTTTGGAAGCGCAGTTCCGCAAGGACATGAAGGAATACATCCTCAGTGGCAAGGTTAAGCCCTTGGAACACATCGTTAATGGCCTCGAAAATGCGCCAGAGATGATGCAGGGCCTGTTTGAGGGCAAGAACTTTGGAAAGGCGGTGGTTCGCGTCGCCGATTAAGCGGGTTAAGTTGAGAATTCGGGGCCGGATGGAAGGGCATAAGCCTTCCACCCGGCCTTTTGGCGTTTTGGGTGGCTATTTCAGGCCATTTTTGTGGCGATATTTCATGCGTCTAGCTAACATAGCGCCCCTTTTGTGCCCACTCCATTCGGCCTTCAATGAACAGCAACGAACTTCGCGCCAAGTTCCTGGAATTCTTCCAGAGCAAGGGGCACACAATTGTGTCCTCGTCGCCGCTAGTGCCGGGTAACGACCCGACGCTGCTGTTTACCAATGCGGGCATGGTTCAGTTCAAGGATGTTTTCACCGGCCAGGACAAGCGCCCTTATGTGCGTGCTGCCTCGTCGCAGAAGTGCGTGCGCGCCGGTGGTAAGCACAACGATCTCGAGAACGTCGGATACACCGCACGTCACCACACCTTCTTCGAAATGCTGGGTAACTTCAGCTTCGGCGATTACTTCAAGAAGGATGCGATTCACTTTGCCTGGGATTTCATCACTGGCGAGCAGTGGCTGGGCATCGACAAGAAGCGTCTGCTGGTCACGGTCTATCACACCGATGACGAGGCTTACGAAATCTGGAACAAGGAAATTGGCCTGCCGCCTGAGCGTATCGTGCGCATCGGTGACAACAAGGGCGCCAAGTACGCGTCCGACAATTTCTGGGCGATGGGCGATACCGGCCCTTGTGGCCCTTGTACCGAAATTTTTTACGACCACGATCCCGACGGCAAGAAGGGCATCTGGGGCGGCCCTCCGGGTTCGCCGGAAGAAGACGGCGATCGTTGGATCGAAATCTGGAATGTGGTGTTCATGCAGTTCGAACGCTACAAAGACGGCACCATGGCCGCGCTGCCTAAGCCGAGCGTGGATACCGGCATGGGCCTGGAGCGCATCAGCGCGCTGATGCAGGGGCAGCATGACAACTATCAGACCGACACTTTCCGTCATCTGATTTCTGCCATCGCCAAACTTGCTGGCCAGAAGCCTTACGAAAATTCTTCACAGAAAGTCATCGCCGATCACATTCGTGCGACCAGCTTCCTGATCACCGATGGCGTGATGCCGTCGAATGAAGGCCGTGGTTACGTTCTGCGTCGCGTCATGCGTCGTGCGATCCGTCATGGTTACAAGCTCGGTTTGAACGAACCATTCTTCTACAAGCTCGTGGCACCGCTGGCCGAAATCATGGGCGGCGCGTATCCCGAGCTGAATGAAAAGCGTGCGTTGATCGAAAAAGCGATTCGCTCGGAAGAAGACAGCTTCGCTGTCACGCTCGACAAGGGCATGAAGCTGCTTGAAGAAGCGATCAGCAAATTGCAGGGCGAAGTAATTATCTCGGGTGAAGTGGTGTTCAAGTTGTACGACACCTACGGCTTCCCGCTGGATCTCACTGCTGACATTGCACGTGAGCGCAATCTGAAAATTGATGAAGCTGGTTACGAACGCGAAATGGAAGCGCAGCGTGATCGTGCACGCGCGGCCAGCAAGTTCAGCAGCGCAGGCAATGTCGCGTACGAAGGTGTGGACACCTGCTTCGTTGGCTATGACGGTCTCACTGCAGATGGCGCAAAAGTGTTGGCGCTGTATCGCGATGGCAAAGCCGTTGATGAATTGAAGTCGGGTGATGACGGCATTGTTGTGCTCGACAACACGCCGTTCTACGCAGAGGGCGGTGGTCAGGTCGGCGACAAGGGAACCATTGGCGATTTCGAAGTTGCTGATACGCAGAAAATCAAAGGTAGCGTGTTTGGTCATCACGGCACGCTGAAGAGCGGCTCGCTGAAGGTTGGTGACATCGTCAAGGCTAGCGTCACGGAATCTGTGCGTCGCGCGACCATGCGTAACCACTCGGCGACGCACTTGATGCATCGCGTGTTGCGCGATGTGCTCGGTGCACATGTGGCGCAGAAGGGTTCGCTCGTCAATGAGCAGCGCACGCGCTTCGACTTCTCGCACACACAGCCGGTGACGGCGGATGAACTGTCCGAGATCGAAACACGCGTGAACCGCGCTGTGCTCGCCAACGTTGAAGTCAGCGCTAAGTTGATGAGCTATGACGACGCGATCAAGTCTGGCGCGATGGCGCTGTTCGGCGAGAAGTACGGCGACGAAGTGCGCGTATTAGCGATGGGTGATCACAGCACCGAACTCTGCGGCGGTACCCATGTGAGCCGCACCGGTGACATCGGCCTGTTCAAGATTTTGAGTGAAGGCGGCGTTGCTGCTGGCGTGCGTCGTATTGAAGCGACGACAGGCGAGGGCGCGATGAATTTCGTGCGCGATACCGAAGCCAAACTCAAGGCTGCTGCTGATCTTGTACGTTCAGGTCGTGATGATTTGGCCGACAAGCTTCAAGGTGTTCTTGATCGCAGCAAGCAGCTCGAAAAAGAACTCGCTGCACTTAAGGGCAAGATGGCGTCTGCTGCAGGCGGCGATCTCGCCAGCCAAGCGAAAGACATCAAAGGCGTGAAGGTCATTGCCGCAAAACTCGACGGTGTCGAAGGCAATGATTTGCGCGCGTTGATGGATCAGCTCAAAGACAAACTTGGTTCCGGCATCGTGCTGCTCGGCAGCGCGAACGGTGACAAGGTCAGCCTGATCGCTGGCGTCACTGCGGATCTCACCAGCAAGGTGAAAGCTGGCGAATTGGTAAATTTTGTCGCCACGCAGGTAGGCGGCAAGGGTGGTGGTCGTCCTGATATGGCACAGGCTGGCGGTACGCAGCCTGCGAATTTGCCTGCAGCAGTCGACAGCGTTCTGGCCTGGATCGAAGGCAAATTGTAGGAGCGCCTCTTAGGCGCGATAGCTACGTAACCAATCGCGCCTAAGAGGCGGTTTTATAGGAATTAAAGATGGCATTGATTGTTCAAAAATACGGCGGCACATCGATGGGCTCTTTGGAGCGCATCGAGCATGTGTGCAAAAAGGTTGCGTCCTTTGTTGAGCAAGGACATCAGGTGGTTGTGGTGGTGTCGGCAATGTCCGGCGAAACCGATCGCCTGTTGAAACTCGCCAAGGGTATTAACCCGAAAGGTAGCGAGCGCGAGTACGACCAGATTGCGTCGACTGGCGAACAGGTGACGATTGGTCTGTTAGCGCTGGCGCTGGAAAAGCATGGCGTCAAAGCGCGTTCTTACACCGGCCCGCAGGTCACGATTAAAACCGACAGTGCTTTCATGAAGGCACGCATTCTGTCGATTGATGCGGACAAGCTGCTCGCAGACTGCAAAGCAGGCATTGTTCCTGTTGTCGCTGGCTTCCAAGGCATCGCGCCAGATGGCAGCACCGCAACGCTGGGTCGTGGCGGCTCTGACACCACGGGTGTAGCGATTGCTGCTGCGTTGAAAGCTGATGAATGCCAGATCTACACCGACGTTGATGGTGTTTACACCACCGACCCACGTGTTGAACCGAAGGCACGTCGTCTCGACAAGATCACTTTCGAAGAAATGTTGGAAATGGCCAGCCTTGGCTCCAAGGTTTTGCAGATTCGCTCGGTCGAATTCGCTGGCAAATACAAGGTTCCGCTGCGCGTGCTCTCCACTTTCGTGGACGGCCCCGGCACATTGATTACGCTTGAGGACAACAAGATGGAAGACGCACTGATTTCTGGCATTGCATTCGCTAAAGACGAAGCGCAGCTCACCGTGGCTGGCGTGCCAGACCGTCCAGGTATTGCGGCGGCGATTCTCGGCCCTATCGGCGACGCTAACATCGAAGTCGACATGATCGTGCAGAACGTGAGCGCCGATGGCACCACCGACTTCACCTTCACCGTGCATCGTAATGATCTGGAAAAGGCGCAAGACATCTCAACCAAGGTTGCCAAGGAACTCGGCGCCAAGGGCGTTCGCGCAGCGAATGACATCGTTAAGGTTTCGTTGGTCGGCGTTGGCATGCGCTCGCACGCAGGCATTGCGAGTCAGATGTTCAAGTCACTGGCAGGTGCAAACATCAACATCCGCATGATTTCGACTTCTGAAATCAAAGTGTCGGTAGTGATCGATGAAATGTATCTGGAGTTGGCCGTGCGTACTTTGCACAAGGCATTTGGTTTGGAAGAGGGCGGCAAGGTTGCCTAAGCCACACATATTCAGGTGGATATAGTGTGTTGTAGAGGGTGTTCAGGGATGCGCTAGCACTGCAAACTGTCATTGTTGCCAATGGAGTGTGCCATGCTGATTCTGACAAGGCGTGTCGGTGAAACCCTTGTAATTGCCGAAAATATTGAGATCACCGTACTAGGGGTGAAGGGTGGGCAGGTGCGTATCGGTGTGAAAGCACCGCGAGACGTTTCTGTTCATCGCGAGGAAATTATTGAGCGCATCAAGCGCGGAGATGAATTCACCCCTGCTGGATCAACCAATACTACGGTGTGATCAACAAGAAGGCTGCGAGGTTTGCAGCCTTCTTTGTTTCGATAAGTTCGCGAATAACGCAGAACCCTCGAATAGTTCTTTACCTTCTCCTATCAGGTCGTTAGAATTGCGCCCCTTGCAGCGGTAGCATCGCAGCAGGAGAGAGAGCCGGGTACTCCCGGAGGCAGTCCCGGAGAGATGGCCGAGTGGACGAAGGCGCGCCCCTGCTAAGGGCGTATAGGGTTTATCCCCTATCGAGGGTTCGAATCCCTCTCTCTCCGCCAGTTTTCTTTTTTAAGTGTGCGCTCGTAGCTCAGCTGGATAGAGCACTTGGCTACGAACTAAGGGGTCGGGAGTTCGAATCTCTCCGAGCGCACCATTTATATGGCGGTAGTACACGAGGCCCCTTTAGTGGGGCTTTGTTGTTTCTGTGCCTAGGAATTGAGCCACTTCCTTTGCAAGCCGGGAGTTATCTATCCCCCCCATCAGTCTGCTTGACCGTAAGCATATTCCTACATTTTAATATGCGTCATGAAGGAGCTCATCTATTGGGGTAGATGGCTATTCATGAATTCGAACACTGCAGTGTCATATCGATTGAATAAGCTGACAACGAAGTCAGTAGTAAATAAAAAGCGTACGAGTAAAATTTAAGGGAGTTGTTCAAATGCATCATCAATGCCCAGCTTGCGGCGTGGCTACCGCATTCGAGCGCCGCAAACGTACTTTTACAGAGCGCATCAGAACCTTGCGGACAACATTTCGTCCGCATGAGTGTAGTGAATGCGATAAAGAAATAATGATTGATGTGCATGCCCGAGATGCAAAAGACATCTGGCTTGGCGCATCGATTGCCCTCAGTGGGTTTGTGATGCTGGGTGGTCTGGTGGCGATTAGAGTCATTTAGCTTCGCCGTTGACTGCAGGCTTATCAATTGCCCGTCGTGGGTACTAGAGTTCGTGTCCAGCGCCATTTATTCAAAAGCCCCGCATGCGGGGCTTTTTTGTTGCTGAGCTAATCAGGCTTCTTGAGTTTCTGCGTTGAAACCATCGTCGCCAATGGCAATCCAGCGTGGATGGCCATCGCCCCTACGAAAAGAGCGTTGATGAACTGGACGACGCGCCGAAGGATTTCGTTGCGGCGATCCGGATGTTCCAGGTAGTCGAGGGTGCTGTGGAAGGTTTGGACGACGACGACTTCGGCGAGTTCGCGAGCGGTTCTGTCGTCCAGCCCCGGAGTGATTTCCATCACGCGCATGTCTTCGGCCAAGTCGCCTGCGACTTCATCAATCACTTTGCGGAGTGCTTCGCGTACGGGTTGTGAGGCGCCATAGAGTTCGCGGACGCCAACCATGAAAACTTCTGGCTGAAGCTTGGCGAAATCGAACACCAGTTCAACTGTGCGCACGACATTTTCTTCGCGACTGGTCAGGCTGCGGCGCAGGGTCTGGAGCGGTGCTCGGAGCTCGCGGCCGAGCTTGTCGATGAGCGCCATCGACAGATCATCAAGATTGTTGAAGTGCCGATAAAACGTATTGGGATTCAGCCCCGCCTCGCGGCCTAGTTCACGGACGCCGATGGTGCTGAGGCTGCGCGATTTGGCGGCCAGCTTTAGGGCAGCGGCCAGCAATTTATCTCGGCCAGTCGGCCCAGCGGCCTCGTCTTGCGGGCCAATGTCTTTGTGCTTGCTCATAGCGAGAGTGTAGCCGCCCTTGACAGCGTTGTATACGAGTGTCTACCATTAAGTAGACAGATGTATACGCGCTAGGGACGGCCGAACCCAATCAACTTCGGTCAGCAACAGTTTCACAGGGGTCATTCATGGTTAAGGGTTCAACGCAGGCAGCGACTCACACTCGCGTGATCATTGTCGGCACCGGCTTTGCTGGCCTGG
The DNA here is from genome assembly GCA_040387055.1 of Pseudomonadota bacterium. Classification (GTDB taxonomy): domain Bacteria; phylum Pseudomonadota; class Gammaproteobacteria; order Nevskiales; family Nevskiaceae; genus Stenotrophobium. The sequence continues at coordinate 26,438 of JAZKEM010000142.1, forward strand.
GCATGGCCATTCAGATGAAGAAAGAAGGTCAGACTGATTTCGTCGTGCTTGAGAAAGCGGGCGATGTCGGCGGCACCTGGCGTGACAACAACTATCCGGGCTGCGCCTGCGATGTGCAGTCACACCTCTATTCGTTCTCGTTCGAGCCGAATCCGAACTGGACGCGCATGTTCGCGCCGCAGCCGGAAATCTGGAACTACCTGCGTGAAGTCACCGACAAGCATGGCCTGCGTCCCTTCATCCGTTTCAACAGCGGCTTGCAGAAAGCTGCGTGGGACGACAGCGCACACCTGTGGCGCGTGACCACCAGCGATGGCGCTGAACTCACTGCCAATGTGCTGATCTCCGGCATGGGTGGTTTGAGTCGCGCCGCATATCCAAATATCAAAGGCGTCGAGAGCTTCAAGGGCAAGAGCTTCCACTCTCAAGACTGGGCGCACGACTACGATCTGAAGGGCAAGCGCGTTGCCGTGATTGGCACCGGCGCATCAGCGATTCAGTTTGTTCCGAAGATTCAGAAGCAGGCCGGCCACATTGATCTCTACCAGCGCACGCCGCCATGGATCATGCCGAAGCCCGATCGTGAAATCAGCGATAGCGAACGCAAGATGTTCAAGCGTTTCCCCGCAACGCAGCTGGCGTTCCGCTCCGCGATTTACTGGATGCTGGAATCGCGCGTTGCCGGCTTCGTGATCAATCCACGTCTGATGAAATTTGTTGAGCGCGTTGCACGTTCGCATATCCGCAAACAGATCAAGGATCCTGAACTGCGCGCCAAGGTCACGCCGGATTACACCATCGGTTGCAAGCGCGTGCTGATCTCGGATGACTATTACCCGGCGCTGGCGCAGAGCAATGTCGATGTCATCACCACCGGCATTCAGGAAGTGAAGGCGCATAGCGTCGTCACCACGGATGGCGTCGAGCGCGAAGTCGACACCATCATCTTCGGTACCGGCTTCCACGCGGCTGATCCGCTGCCCAAGGGCATGGTCTACGGCGAGAACGGCATCGACATCATGGACGCCTGGAAGAATGGCGCTGAAGCGTACAAAGGAACCACCGTCAGCGGCTTCCCCAATCTGTTCCTCATCGTCGGGCCAAACGTTGGTTTGGGCCACAGCTCGATGGTTTACATGATCGAATCGCAGATCGCGTATGTGCTCGATGCGTTGAAGACGATGAAGCAGCAAAACATCAAGAGCCTCGATGTGAAGCCAGAGCCGCAGGCCGCATACAACCGCGAATTGCAGGCGCAGTTGGGCGGCGCGATCTGGGCGGTCGGTGGCTGCAAGAGCTGGTACATCGACCCCAAGAGCGGCAAGAACGTCACGCTGTGGCCGGGCTTTACCTGGGCCTTCCGTCGCAAGCTGAAGAAATTTGATGCCGATGCTTACGTGCGTCGTGCTTGATTGGAAATTTATAAATTTAGAAATTGACTTCAAGGAGCGTTATGAAATCTTTTAACAATAAAGTTGCCGCGATCACCGGCGCAGGTTCGGGCATTGGTCGTGCACTGGCTTTGGAATTGGCCGCACAGAATTGCGCACTGTCGCTCAGCGATGTGAATGAAACGGGTCTTGCTGAAACCGCCAAGCTCTTGGCTAATAGCGGCGTGAAAGTCACCACCGCAAAAGTGGACGTGTCCAAGCTTGATCAGATGCAGGCCTGGGCCAAGAAAACCGTGAAAGATCACGGCAAGGTCAACCTCGTGTTCAACAACGCAGGCGTTGCCGTTGCTGGCACAGTAGATGGCTTGAGCTACGAAGAATACGAGTGGATCATGAACATCAATTTCTGGGGCGTGGTGTACGGCACCAAGGAATTCTTGCCTTATCTGAAGGCTAGCGGCGAAGGCCACGTCATCAATGTTTCCAGCGTGTTTGGCCTGTTCGCGCAACCGTCGCAGAGCGCCTACAACGCAACCAAGTTTGCGGTGCGCGGTTTCACCGAATCGTTGCGTCAGGAATTGGATATGACGGGCAGCGCTGTCAGCGCAACCTGCGTGCACCCAGGCGGCATCAAAACCAATATCGCGCGTTCTGCTCGTACCAATGACAGCCTGCGTGAAATTACTGGAGTCGACGCTGCAAAGTCGACGGCAGACTTTGAAAAGATGTTCAGCACCACGGCCAAGAAAGCAGCGCAGGTGATTCTGGCTGGTGTGCAGCGCGATGCGCGCCGTGTTTTGATTGGTAACGATGCTCGCGCATTCGATTTCATGCAGCGTCTGTTGCCAACGGCGTACCAGTCGCTGGTCACGCGCGCGATGAAAGCGCAGTCAAAGCGTAAGTAAGAAGGTGCAAGACATGGGTGCTCGTCAAAAAACTCCGGGGCAGAAACTCGCTGAATCATTCCGCTTGCCGAATGGCGTGCGGATTCCGAATCGCCTTGCGAAGTCGGCAATGAGTGAAGCGCTGGGTACGATGGACAATCGCCCGACTGAGCGTTTGGTGCAGCTCTATGGCCGTTGGGCGGATGGCGGCATTGGTTTGAGCATCACCGGCAACGTGATGATTGACCGTCGCGCCATCGGTGAGCCCGGCAATATCGTGATTGAAGATGAATCCGACTTGCCGACGCTGCGCCGTTGGGCGGCGGCGGGTACGCGCCATGGTGGTCAGTTGTGGATGCAGATCAATCATCCGGGCAAGCAGTCTCCCAAGGGTTTGAACAAAGAAACCGTGTCGCCTTCAGCGATTCCGTTTGGTCGTGATCTCACGGCGTTCTTCTCGACCCCGCGTGAGCTGACTGAAACTGAAATTGAAGATCTGATTCGTCGCTATGGCAACACTGCGCGTATTGCGAAGAAAGCCGGTTTCACCGGCGTGCAGATTCATGGTGCGCACGGTTATCTGGTCAGCCAGTTCCTGTCGCCACGTCATAACCAGCGTCAGGATCAGTGGGGCGGTACGCCAGAGAATCGTCGTCGCTTTGTACTCGCAGTGTTGGCCGAAATGCGCAAGCAGGTTGGGCCTAAGTTTCCGATTGGCATCAAGTTGAACTCTGCTGATTTTCAGCGCGGTGGTTTTACTGAAGAAGAATCACTGGCGGCGATTGAGGCCTTGGCTGAAGCGGGCATCGATATGGTCGAAATTTCTGGCGGCACGTACGAGGCGCCTGCCATGACCGGTATCGAAGCCAAAGCCAGCACGCGTGCGCGCGAGGCTTACTTCATGGAGTTCGCTGAGAAGGTTCGTGCTGCCGTGAAGGTTCCGCTGATGCTCACTGGCGGTTTCCGTAGCGTCAGTGGAATGGTTGGTGCGCTGGATAGCGGCGCAATCGACTTCATCGGCTTGGGTCGTCTGTTGGCCGTCGAGCCTGATGCGCCATCGCGATTCCTGCGCGGTGAAGAATCGCTGCATCAGATTCGTCCGATCAGCACCGGCATTGGCATGGTTGATCGCATGGCACTGATGGAAGTCGCCTGGTACACGCGTCAGTTGCGTCGTATCAGCGAGGGCCGCAAACCCAAGCCGAATGAATCTGGTTTGCAGGCGTTTGCATTGGGCATGCTCGCCAACGGTTGGAATACGTTCAGAACGCGCCGCCTGCGCGCTTAGTGATTCTTCAGCTACGCAAAAGCCCGCCATTCGGCGGGCTTTTTTGTGGCGAGCAAAGAGAAGTTAACGCTTGTCGAAATAATGCGGTTTCATGCGTGAGCTACCGTGTATTTCAAGGGTGCGCAGTTCTGTTTCCATCTCCATGCGTTTGGCGCGCGTGTAGATCTTCATCGCTTGTACCAGCGACAAGATGGCGAGTGCCATCAGCGTGTTGGCGATCAAGGGGGATAACACCGAACCATTTTGGATGGGAATACCTGCAGCAGAAGCGGCATTCAGAACATAGGGATTCGTGCTGATCGTCTCTACATGGCCGTTCAGCGAGTTCCAGGTGGTTTCGCCGGCACTAACTCCGAGCATCGATAGCAACAAGATTTTCTTGGTGGCCATCCACGAGGCCCAGAAAAACAGCAGGCCACAGAACAAGGGCTTGAGAGGGCTTAACTGAATTAGCAAATCCGTTTGCATGGTGCACGTCCTCGGCGAAACCAGATGCATTGTTGATCTGATGAGGCGTGGTGTTACATGCATTGCGACCGACGGGACTACATTTCGGATAGTCGGTAATAGAGGGGGTCTGTTCGCCAACCACGTCGCTCCTGCGCATCCTGCGCCCGCGACGTACCGTACATCCTGTACATAAAAAGGCGTCAGGTAAATCATTACCTGACGCCTTCTTAATCAGTAAAAAACTTACTTCTCGACGAACGCGCGCTCAATCACGTAGTCGCCAGGCGTGCCCTGGTGCGGCGAGATCTTGAAGCCGCGCTTGTCCAGAATCGCGCAGGTATCGGTCAGCATGCTCGGTGAGCCGCAGATCATCGCGCGATCGACCGAAGGATCAATCGGTGGCAGGCCAATGTCGGAGAATAGCTTGCCGCTTTCCATCAGGTCGGTGAGACGACCGCGATTGCGGAAGGGCTCGCGAGTGACGGTTGGGTAATAGATCAGCTTGCCGCTGACCAGTTCGCCCATCAGTTCGTCGTTAGGCAGTTCGTTGCTGATGTAGTCGGCGTAGGCCAGTTCGCTGACTTCGCGCACGCCGTGCACGAGCACGACCTTTTCGAAGCGCTCGTAGATTTCCGGGTCCTTGATGATGCTCATGAACGGTGCCAGACCGGTGCCGGTGCCGAACAGATACAGATGCTTGCCCGGATTGAGATCTTGCACGATCAGCGTACCGACCGGCTTGCGGCTGACCAGAATCTCGTCGCCGATCTGCAGATGCTGCAGGCGCGAGGTCAGCGGGCCATCCTGAACCTTGATGCTGAGGAATTCGAGATGCTCTTCGTGGTTGGAGCTGGCGATGCTGTAAGCACGCATCAGCGGACGGCCTTCAACCTGCAGGCCGATCATCACGAAGTGACCGTTATGGAAACGCAGGGCAGGGTCACGGGTCGTCTTGAAACTGAACAGGGTGCTGTTCCAGTGGTGGACGGAGGTAACGCGCTCAGGGGCAAATGCAGCCATTGATCCAATCTCTCAAGAAGCCAATATGAAAAGCGCGCGTATTGTAAAGAATCACGGGCCTTAAGCGTTTAATCCATATAGATCAGAAATGCGTTAAGCCGCTAAATGGCTTTGGCGACAAGTCTTTACGCAGGGGCAGGGCTTCGGAAGTTCTAAGTAAATAAGCGAAATCGGGCCCAATTGGGCTTAGCCAAGGGCAATTCCGAAGCCGAGCAGGTACAGAACCAAGGCCAGCGCGATGCCCCGCAACGGGATTTTGAACCAGTAAATCTTGGCCACCACCACATATGTCGCGAGGGTCAGGACGCCCAGGACCACCAGAAAGGTCGATTGCAGCAGGAACTCGAAATGGCAGATCGTCAGATAGCCATAAATCAGGCCCAGCAGCATCGGGCCCATGCTATGACTGATGTGAAAACCGGTCGCCGCCCGGTGCATCGTTGTGTCGCGACTGATGATCGGCGACATGGTTCGGAGTTGTGCCGCCAACTGGGTATCACGTGGTTCGAAGCGATTGCTGAAAAACGTCAGCCACAGATGGGCGGTGCCCATCGCAAAGATCACGATGCAGCTCGCGATGATCAGGATTTGTGCAGACATGATCAGACTCCAAGAAGTGAGGTGGCGCGGGCGAGCATGGTTCGAGCAAGCAGACGATGAAACGGCAGGATCATCATCAAGTACACACGGCCCAGCAGGTTATGTGTCTTGACCACCGAGGTCACAGTGAGCTGTTGTGCATCCGCGGTGATTGATTCCAGCGTCACGATCAGGCGAAAGTCCAAATGGCGATCGTCCAATCCCAGAATCATTTCCTGAGGTGACTCGATCACGATTGGAAAAAAGCTGATGTGAGAATTGTCATTCGCTGTCGGTGAACGCTCGCCTGCCTTGAGTCCAAACCATCCAACAATCCAGTTGCGCACAGCGATCAGTGCGTCCGCCCACGCTGGCGGTGAATTGAAAATGATACGCGCAGCTTCGCGTGCGTTGAGATCCGATCGAACACTAACCACGCGATAAGCGTCCGCGAATGTAGAACCTGGCAGCAGGTTTTGCAGACGCGGATCAACTTTTACTGCGTGGGCTTTCATCTTGATGCCTTTTAGTGCGCCACAGCTTCAGTGGAAGGCTGCCAGGTCTTCAACAGTTTCTGCAGCTTGTTGGCTTGCAGGCCTAGCATGGCGCTGGTGGTGAGCACGCCGCCCATCAAAGCACCACCGATGCCGCAGGTGACGACGTCCTGCCCAGTCATGTAGAGGCCTTTGACCGGCGTCACCGGGTGCAGCCAATCCTGTTGGAAACGATCTGGATCGTGTTCAAGGCCATAGATTTCTCCACGATCGTTGAGCTGGAACCATTCAGTCGACAGCGGCGTCGAGAGCTCGGCGTAATCTACGGTGCCGCGCAGCTGCGGCATTTGTTTGTAGAGCGCTTCCAGCATCTGCTCGGTGATTTTCTGTTTGTGCTCTTCGTAGCCTTCGCCGCGCTGATTCCACGTGGTGCCACGCCACTTGGCGTAATCCTCGTAACGGCCCAGCGTTACCACTTCGATAGTGCTCTTGCCGGGATAGTTCTGCTCCCAGGTCGGATCTTTCGCCGAAGGGAATGAGATGTAGAACAGCGGCGAACCGCTATCCGGATTGTCCAGATAGTTCTGGATGTTCTGCTCGTGATTCGCCGTTGGGTAAACCCACAGATTGGTTTTGGGAATACCAAGTTCCTTTGCAGTGCCTTTGCAGCCGATGTAGAGGCAGACGTGCGCGCTGGAAGGTTTCACCGTCGTGAGTTTCTTTGCGTAGCTGTGCTGCGCGCGCACTGCTTCCGGTAACAGTTTCTCGAAGGTAATACGCGCGCCGGTGTTGCTGACGATGCTATCGGCCAGCAGTCGATCACCGTTCTCCATCAACACGCCAATCGCACGATTTTTCTCGACGATAATTTCCTTGACGCGAGCGTAGGTGAAGACTTCACCGCCACCCGCGCGGATCACCGGCACAATCGTCTCGGCCATCTTCCATGAGCCGCCAACCGGATAATTGCCGCCCGCAAAATAATGCTTGGCGACCATCGCGTGCATGAAGAAGGTCGACTCGCTCGGCACCATGCCGTAGTCGCCCCACTGGCCGGTGAGCACGGCGATCAGTTCCTGATTCTGCGTCAGCGCTTCCAGCACTTCGCGTGTCGTCTTCAGGCATTCATTCGGCACCAGCCAGCGGCGCGTCTTGTTGTAGGCCTTCGCGAGCAGCGGTGGCATCGCCTGGCCCGCGAAGAATGGTGTGGCAGAACGTGCGACCTTGTAGACCAGATCAACGTACTGGCGAATCGCGCCTTCTTCCTGCGGAAAGTGCGCAATCATGTCGTTGACGAAGTTCTCGCGCCCGGCGCGGAAATCATATTTGCGATCGCCAATGATGATGCGATCGTAGACCTCATCCATCGGCGCCCATTCGAGCTTGCCGTCGGAGATCACATCGAACACGCGACGCAGTGGCGAGTGCGGTTTGTGTACTTCGCCAATGTAGTGGACGCCCACATCCCACTCGTAGCCTTCGCGCTCATACGAGTGCGTATAACCGCCAGCGGTGTAGTGCTGTTCCAGCACGCAAACCTTGCGTCCGAGCTTGGTCAGCAGCGCGGCATTGGTGAGGCCACCGATGCCCGAGCCGATGACGATCACGTCGTAATGAGCTTCTGCGCGGCCGGTGCGGTAACGGCGTCCGATACGTTTCATGGCTTGGGTCTCTATGCAAATGTTTGCATATAAATATCATTGCCCGGATTCATATGCAAGAGTTTGCATAGCCAGCGAACCCCTGTACTCTGCGCCCATGTCACTAAAACACGCCATTTTGATCCTGCTGGATAAGCAACCCGGCAGCGGCTACGACCTCGCGCAGCGCTTCGGCGGCGGCATCGGCAACTTCTGGAATGCCACGCATCAGCAGGTTTATCAAGAACTTAAGAAGCTCAGCGGCGATCAGTTGGTGGAATTTGAAGTCCACGCCCAGGCTGAGCGGCCGGACAAGAAGGTCTATCGCATCACGCCGACCGGCCGCAGCGCGCTGAAGGCTTGGCTCAAGCAGCCGGTCAAGGAAGGGCGCATCAACAGCACCCTGCTGGTCAAGATCTACGCCGCGCATCTGGCTGACCCTGTAGCGCTTGATCAGGAGCTGGCGCAGCTCATCATCGAACATCAACAAAAGCTGGATGGCTACGCAGAGCTGGAGCGTTTGTATTTCAGCGCCGACGTCGCCACGCGCCGCAAGCAACGCTTGCCGTATCTGACGCTGCGCTCTGGCATCCGCTACGAGTGGATCTGGATTGAGTGGATGAAGGAAGTGAAGCAGCTGCTGGCGGACGATGCTTTGCCAGAAAAGCCGATGATGGAATTGTTGGCGAAGGCTGCGAAGGTTAAGCGCTAATGTTGATGTATCAGTTAGCCGCCTTGCGGCGTAACTCTTTCGGTTCTTCTCTGATGTCTTGTGTTCCGCGCT
>JAZKEM010000143.1:0-11361 GCA_040387055.1 Pseudomonadota bacterium
CACTGATGCCTTGCGGGCCGTAAACATCCAGCGGTTTGCTGCGTCCTGCAATCCAGCTTTGTGTGATGGCTTCGCCGAGATCATTAATGTGGTCAGAATGAAAATGAGTAATCAGCACGCCGCTCAGTTTAGAGATCGGCAGGTTTAACTGATCCACATTGCGCCAGGAGCCAGGGCCCACATCCACTAGCCAGAACTGATCACCGGCGATAATGGCGGTGCAGGGGCCAGCACGATCCGGGTCTGGTAATGCAGCAGCGGTGCCGCAAAGAATCACATGCAGCTTGCCGTCAGTCATCAGGCTGTTATCGACGCGCTGTAGCGTTTTATCGATTTGTCGCGTGATGATTTTTTCGAGCAGCACACTACGCTGGGAGTAAATCAGGCCAGCGATAACGACAAGCGCAATCAGGATGAAGTGGGAGCGTTTCATTTGGCGATGATTCCTGCATTAGGCGCAGCCAAGCCGGCGGCAGTGAGTGCAGCTTCAAGATCTTGAATGCGGTCTTGGCCCCAGAAGGCTTCGCCACGGAACAGGAATGTGGGAACGCCCCACTGACCCAGTTGAGAAAGGCGTGCGGTGTTGTCTTCAACGCGTTGGCGGAATTCAGCATTGCCAGTGGCGGCGACACACTCTGTCCAGTTGAGTCCTGCTTTCTCACAGATCGCGCGTAGCGGCGCATCGAGATTCACATCAATGCCTTCAGCCCAGCTGGCGCGACTTGCAGCGAGCACAAATTCGGCGAGACGACCCTGCGCCTTCGCGAGTTCGGCAATTGTTAGACAACGCCATACGCCTTCGCCAAGTGGATCGTGAATTTTTCCAAACGGCATGCCGAGGCGATCCGCTTCACGTGCGGTGTCGCGCAAGATGTAGAACTGCTTGCTGCGCGGCAGCGGCTGGCCACGCATGGCCATCGGGCGAACGCCGCGCCAGACCAATTCAATGTTGAAGCGCTTGGTCAGATCAAACGCGCGCGGACCCGAGATGTAGGAATAAGGGCTGCGGAACGAGAAAAAATATTCGAGCGACTCTTGCATGGCTTAAGCCCCCAGATTGCGCAGGTGCGCGTCGATTTGTTCTAGGCGCTCATGCGCGAAGTACCACTCGCCAGCCAGATAGGCCGTGGGGGATTCCCAATGACCGAGCTTGTGCAGGCGCTTGGTGTTGCTTGCGAGCTGAGCGTCGGATTCAGTGCTCGACTTGGATGCTGTCTTGCCGATATGTGATTGATACAACGCGGCGTAATTTTCTGGTGTCGGCAATTCTGTGGACTCAAACCAGAGCTGTGCCAGTGCTGCAGCGACAAAGTCATTGACCTTGGGATGCTCACTTGAAGCGGCTGTCCAGCTTGCGAGAAATGCGCAGTCTTGTGCGGTGAGCGGTGCATTGCGAACAAGCGTGCGGCCATCGCGTTGTGCGAGGCGGCGACTATCGGTGATCGCATGCACGCTGCGTTGTGTGACAGCAGGGTCGCCATCAATACCGCGTGAGATCAGTGGCCGCAGCTTTAACGTAGCTTTGTTGGCGGCAGCAATTTTGATCAGACCCGGCAGCGCAATCGCGGCGTACGGATCATCGAACGCAAAAAATAATTCGACTGTTGTGGGTCGTCCTAACGCACGTCGAAACGCAGCGCGCCATTGCTGCAACCCACGCTTGCGCGATAGCCCCACGACAAGGCGTGGCGCAACAGCGCGGCGTAGATATTCGGTGACAGCTGACATTATTTCTTCCTCGCCTTATCGGTATCACACGCTAGTCCTGTGACAGCGACCGGTCTATGCCGCAGCGGCCATTACTTATGCGTCGCAGGACATGCGCCGCGATGATTTTTAAAAGCCATAACGTACGTAGATGCCGACGTTGTCGCGGTCGATGCGCTGGTTGTTACGCCCTGCGCCAAAGAACCACTGATATTGACCGCCCACGCTAATCCGCTGCGTCAACTCTGCATCGAGCTGCGCGCTGAGTTGCTTGCGGCCGGAGACGTAGTTGTCGATGGTGGCTGGAGAAACGCCGCCCAGATCGTGGAAAAACAGGATCGTCGGATACAGATTGATTTCACCGATCGCGCGGCTGTATTGGCCTTTGAAGGCAACGCGATAGCCCCATGAGAAAGCAGTCGCAGCACCGTATTTTTGCTGCGTTGGATTGATACGCAGTGAATCCGCTTCGCCGCCGGTGCCATCAGCGCCAGGGCTGTAGTGCGAGCGATTGCCGGTGCCATCCAACTGCAGCTGACTGATATCAGGCAAACCAAAAACCTGTGTGCCGCTGACTTCCAGCAACATCTGGATCTGGTCGGCACCGAAGGGATTGTCGTTGGGGCCGAAAATGTGGATGCCGAGCAGCGAGAATTGACCGACGTTGAAACGTTCAAAACCATGCACGATCTGGTTCGGGCCATAGCCATTGGTGCCATAACCGCGATAGACGCTGAGGAAATCAGGTGCGATGCGGCGATGACCTGGTAGCGTGAATGGTGCTTCGACGCCTGGCAGAACGCCGACCGGAACTGGAATATCCTGCGAAGGAAACGCTGGTGCCAGTGCTGCAAAAACCACGTCACTGGCGCCGACTTGCAGCGGCATGTTGGGACGCAGTGAGTATTCACCCGCAAGCGACCAGGGGCCGAGATTGGTGTTGAAGCTCAGGCCGAACATGTGAATGTCTTCTGGAAATTCCAGAAAAATCTTGGCGCTATCCACCGGCACCGGCTCGCCGCCGTCCAGCGGATTAATCGAGCCATTGAATCCCAGACAGGTGACGAAGGCTGTAGCGAAGTCGCCTTGGATCGGCGAGTTACGCGTGCATGAAGCATTGGCGCTGATCGCAGAGATGTAGGGCAGACGGCTGTGATAGTTGGCGTAGTAAGCGCCGAACTCGGTGCCCCCAAGAAAATCGCGAGCGAAGTATTTGAGCTGCAGGCCGTACTGTCCGCCATTGCTGGGACGTCCGAAATTGTTGGACAGAACAGGAACCGTGCGCGAGGAACTGCTGATCAGGCCGGTGAGTCCTGCGGGTCTGAATTGGCGATTCGGATCTTCCGCGTACTGGCCTAGGCCCAGCGTCGCGGTTGTGCCGCCGCCGACAATATCGTTGGTCGAAAAAAAGCTGCCGGCAGGGTCGGCCACTGCGGGGACCCAACGCCATTGATAGAAGACTTCTGCGGTGAGGCCTTCATACACTTCGCCAGCAATAGTCAGTGCAGGAACCGGGCGATAGAGTTCACGCAACTCGAAGCCTGGCATGTGTGACATCACCGCATTAGGTGCCATCAGACTGTTCAAAGTGTTGAGCGGTGTGAGGACTGACTCGCCCCAGAGAATGCGTTGATTGCCCAGCGTCACCGTGATGTCGCGATCCGCCACTTTCAAAGTGCGCGTGACATAGGCCTCACGCCATTCACCGCCACGTGCAAAATAACGCGAGACCGTATCCGTGCGTTCAGTGCGCGATGGCTGGAAGCGCGTATTGGGATGGTATTCATTGCGGCCGTCGTTGACCGGATCGTAAAACAGAATTCCGCTGAATTTGCCGCTCCAGTCTCCGTAAGCGAAGGTGAAGGTGGGTGTAATGCGCGTCGCAGCAACAACGATGTCGTGCTTGTCGTAGTTGAGATTGCCGTTGTCGGTATTGCCTGCGCCGTATGAACCTGCGGCATCCACGAGGCGCTGGTTGGGAGCGCCATTCATCGGATTGCTTTGTAGCGACATGCAATCGTCTTCGTCGCAGAGGTGTTGTTGTCCCGGCACGTTGAGCTTGCCGATCAGATCATTGTTGCGTCCTTGCACACGCCAAGTCGCACCGGTGGTGACGGTGGCAGTAAAACCCATTTCCAGATCGCCCAGGTCATATCGCAGATCTTGGGCGAGTGCAGACGTACTCAATAAAACTGCCATCAAAACTGGTGACAGCCCTGCAACGTGGGCCAGCCTCAGTGCTTTCATCGTCTCTCTCCCGTTTCGCATCGATGTCGCCTGCGGCGATCATTCGTTCTATTTTGATCTTAGTACTTGTCAGTTCTTGGTCGCGGTCCTTGCGCGTTTTTATTCGCTTCTGTCTTTAATCACTTTGCATTGCCTGATTCAATCAACCTGCAGCAACGCGTAAACCAACACGACGCAGACGTGGGATTTCCATATCCAATAAAGCTTCGCCACCTAGGCCGGTGAGCCACGCACGAACGCTAGCTTGATCGCGGGTGCTCATGCTGTGATAAACATCGAGAATGCGTTGCGTCATCCAGACGATGTATGGAATCGCAGCGCGACGATAACGGCCGTTGCCCATCGGAAACTCCACTTCGCCCAAGCCACGCGGCAATGCCTTGCCTGGCGCGCATTTGGGCAATGCAGTTTTTACTTGCTCCAGAATGCCTTCGATCATCGGCAGAAATTCACTGAACATCGCTTGGAAAATTGGCGTCAGTGTTTCGGGAATCTGATCTTGCGACAGAAACGCGCCAGACAGTGGCTGCGGCTTATTCATGCGATCTACCCACGCACGCACATTAGGACGCGGATCAATCAACTCGCGCTTGCTCCAAGGGTCACGACCCAAGTGTGCGTAGAGCGGGCCGATCAAACCGAAGTCGCCGATGGACGGTTTGTCGCCGAATAAAAACTTATGTTTTGCGAAGTGCACGTCAAGAAGATCCAGCGTGTCTCGCGTCCATTTTGCGATCAGCTCAATCTGCGGCCCCGGCACAAGACCGAGCGAAGGCAAATGCCCGCGCATCTGGTTCGCCGCTTTCGCCGCGACACGGTTCTGAATGAAGCGCGGAAAATAAGGCAGCAGGCCACGGCCGGCATCGCGTTTGAACACCACGTAGTTTTCCGGATGGAACCAACGCGTATACATCGCCACCACCAGCCACCATTCATCGCCCCACATTTCCATCAGGTATGAGGCAATGCGCTGCACTGGTGATGTGGGCACAACCGGCGCGGTGGGGAATCGTTCTTCCAAACGATCAATGATGTAACTGGTGTCTTGCAGCCATTCGCCTTCTGGCGTTACCACAATTGGCATCACCGACGCGTTGGTTTTCTTCTTGGCGCGCACGCTGAAGGTGTAGAAGTCGATTGCTTTCTCCACATGCGGGATATCTTTGTAGAGCAGATAGCTGCGCGACTTGCCGCTGAAATACGACAGGTGCCAAGCGTAGTGAATGTAAGGTTTGCTCATGGTCCCCCGACTCATATGCGCAATTTATATAAGCGACCTTAGCCCTCATCAGTCTGATAATCTTGTCTTTAGAGGACAAGCTCTGAGCATATAAGGACAGGCTCATACGAATGGCGCGCGAGGCAACAACCTTAAACACCTGGGCAATCGCGATTTCCCGCACGCTGGATGCGCGTGGGCTGGATAGCGTGAGCTTATTTGCTCAGGCGGGGCTCGACCCGCAATTTTTGCGTGATCCCAACGGCCGTTACCCCGTCTCCAAAATGGCCAAGCTCTGGCGCTTGGCGGTGGAGGCAACTGGCGACCCCTGCTTCGCGCTCAAGGCCTCGGCTTATGTGCAGCCCGCCACTTTCCACAGTCTCGGTTTGGCGATGATGGCCAGCCAAAATCTTGAAGACGCGCTGCTGCGCACGGCGCGCTTCTCGCGCATTGTCAGCAATGCCGTCGACGTGGTGATTGAACACACGCCGCGCGGCGTTAAAGAAGTCGTGCGCTTTTTAGAGGGTGTGCCAACGGTTGACGAAGGCATCGACCTGTTCATGGCTTCAACCCTCAAGCTCGGCCGCATGCTCACTGGCGTGGAGCATTTGCCGGTAGAAATTCGTTTGTGCCGTGACGGCAGCGCAGAAACGCAGGCGGAATTCGAAAAGTTTTTTGGCTGCTCTGTTGAATTTCGCGCAGAAGAGAATTCATTACTGGTTCCACATGAGTGGATGAACCTGCCGTTGCCAATGGCGAATCCAGAACTGGCGCGACAGAACGATCGCGTGGTGATGGAATATTTGCGCAGTTTTGACGGCGCAAAGATCAGCGAAAAAGTTCGCGCAGAACTCATCTCACGTTTGCCAGCAGGCGAGCCTGCACGTGGAGATATTGCACGCGTGCTCAACCTGAGCGAGAAAACCTTGCAGCGCCGCCTGCGTGACGAAGAAACCAGCTACCAACAAATCCTCGACGAAACCCGCAACGAACTCGCCAAGCAATATTTGAGTGAGCGCCAGCTTTCCGTTTGCGACGTCACCTTCCGCTTGGGCTTTTCAGACCAAAGCAGTTTCACGCGTGCGTTTAAGCGCTGGACTGGGGTTTCGCCTGGGGAGTTTAGAAACGCTAAAGGCCTCGCGGCTTAACGTAGGCTGGGTTGAAGCGCAGCAAAACCCAGCTGTTGCCAATGAGATTTGCTGGGTTTCGCTACGCTTCAACCCAGCCTACGGGCTTCATTGAGCAAGAAGCTTCCGCTTCTCCCGCTCATATTCCTCTTGTGATATCGCGCCGCTGTCCAATAGCGACTTCAGCTTTACGATTTGATCGTACTTGTCAGTGCTCGCGGAGCTAGGTTTCGATTTCGATGCTACCGCTACACACGAAAATACGATCTCTATCCGTGGCCAGTTGCCGAGAATGTGCGGCGGTTTGGAGGTGGTTTCCTCGATAAGATACGGCTCTTCGCCTTTGAATTTGCAAAACTCAATAACGCGTTCCATCGCGCTATTGCGCACCGCGGACACAGGCGTAAACCCGGTTGCACCCTGATGAAAAACGCGATGTGTAGCAATTCCTTGAAGGAGCGGCTGAACTTGCTTGCGCTCCCCGTCGTAGATTAGAGCCTTATCAAATTGCGACTCGCTATTGGCTCCATCCTCAATTGAAGATGACACGGCGCAAGAGCAAAGGGCCAGAGCAAGTGGGGCGAGTAAGACGATACGTGCGAGGCTCAATTTACCTGCTCCTTATTTGATGTAGCGCCAATCAACCATCAATGCGCAGCCAACGTAACCCGAACAAACGCCGCTAAATCGTCGTAAACCGCCGCGCCATGCAGTTCACGGTCCATTTCGGTGCGTTTTCCCTTGCCGGTACGCACTAAAATAGGGCGCGCGCCCGCTGATCGTGCAGCGAGGAGGTCTGAGGCGGTGTCGCCGACGAAAGAGACGTCTTCCAGATTGACCTGAAAGCGGCGGGCAAGGTCTTTGAGCATGCCGGGGTTGGGTTTGCGCATTTCGCTGGCTTCGTCCGGGCGTTCGGGAGCGAACTCGATGCCGTCGATACGACCGCCGAACTCGCCGACCATCTTTTGCAGACGATCATTCATCGCGAACAGGGCATCGTAATCGTAAAAGCCATGACCGATGCCGGACTGGTTGCTGGCGATAAAGACGCGGTAACCGGCTTGGCAGAGTCGGGCGATGGCCTCAAGGCTGCCGGGAATCGGCCGCCATTCAGCAATCGCTTTCAGGTTCTCATCCGACTCTTCATTGATGACGCCGCTTCTGTCGAGTATCACCAATTTCATGTCAGGTCTCAGAGACGAACTTCGCCAAGATCCAGTTCGCGTATGCCTTTGCTGACGCGTAGCGCTTCAATGACGTTGCGCAGTTGTTCACGCAGCGAAGCAGCATTGGGAACAGCTTGTAGACGCAGCGACGGTGTTGTCGGATCGGACGTGACCAGATCAACGTGGCCGAGCTTGAAGATGCGCAGCCAGAACGGTTCCAGCAGCGAAGCATCTTTGGCGCGATAGAGTTCGAGCTGATCTGTACGGCGTGTCAGTACGCCTTGCGTGATGATGATGCGTTGCGTGGTGACGCGGTAAACGTGACGGCTGGTTTCAAGCCAGCGCCAGGCCGCGATAAAGATTGGCACGATCGTCCAGAACAGCAGGCCGCAAATGAAATACAGCTTGAAGTTGGTCCACTGTGACGGTGAGCCTTCCCAAATCAGTGTTTCTTGCGCGTCCATGTTTTTTCTCGTTAACCGGGCAGGCAGGAAATATCTGCCACTTCACGACACGCTACATCAAGCGCACGCAACAAGGCGAGGCGATTGGCGCGCACGGCGGGATTTTCTGCGTTGACCATCACGCCTTCAAAGAAGGCATCGACGGGTGCGCGCAGCGTCGCGAGGCTACGCAGTTTGGTTTCGCCATCAGCATTCGCATTGGCTGCGGAGAGCTGTGTGAGTTGTGTGTGCAATGCACCTTCTGAAGCATGCTCGAACAACTTGGCGTCGATTGCGATCGGTGCGACATCGCCAGCCTGTTTGAGAATGTTGCGCACGCGCTTGTGTGCGGCGGCGAGGTTCTTCGCTTCCGGCAGCGCCCAGAAACTGCGGAGTGCTTGCACGCGGGTGTTGAAGTCCAAGGGGCTGGTGATGCCGAGGCTTTTTACGGCTTCAAACATTTCGACTGGCAAATTCTGCTCGCCGTAGTAAGCGCGCAGACGTTCCAACACGAACTCGGTAAGTTCGGTCAGGGTTTTTTCATCGCGCTTGCCTGCGGGCTGTGCGTCGAGTGCAGCTTTGAGAACGATAGTGATATCCAGCGACAGCGCGCCTTCAATGCAGATACGCAGTGCACCGAGTGCAGCGCGCCGCAGTGCGAAAGGATCTTTGCTTGCGGTTGGCTTTTGGCCAATCGCGAAGATGCCTGCGAGTGTGTCGAGCTTGTCGGCGAGCGCAACGATCTGGCCTTCACGTGTCGAAGGAATCGGTGTGCCTTGTTGTGTTGGCAAATAGTGTTCGCGGATTGCAGTGGCAATCGCTGCGGATTCGCCAGACTTCTCGGCGTAGTAAGCACCCATCAAGCCTTGTAGTTCCGGGAACTCGTAAACCATTTTGGTGACGAGATCGTTCTTGCTCAGTGCCGCGGCGCGGTCTGCAGCCTTGGCGTCGCTCTTCAGTAAATCAGCGATGACGACTGAGAGTTTGCGGATGCGACTGACTTTGTCGCCGATGCTGCCGAGATCTTTCTGGAAAGTGACCGTGTTCAGTCTTTCGCCATAGGCTTCAAGCGATTGCTTCAGATCCTGCTCCCAGAAGAACAGCGCATCGGTGAGGCGCGGACGCACCACGCGCTCGTTGCCGGTGATGATCTGGCTGACGTCTTTGGATTCAATATTGCTGATGGTGATGAACACCGGCAGCAGTTTTTTCTGTGCGTCGAACACAGTGAAGTAACGCTGATTGGTTTCGACGGTGGCAATGATCACTTCTGGCGGCAGCTGCATGAAACGATCTTCCATGCGGCCGGAGATCACGACCGGCCATTCGACCAGCGCGGTGACTTCGTCCAGCAAATCTTCGGTGATGCGTGAGGTGCCGCCGAGCTTTGCAGCTTCGGCTTCAATCTGGCGTTTGATCTCGGCCTTGCGGCTGGCGACATCGGCCCAGATTTTCGCGCCCTTGAGCGCATCGGGATAGGCGGTTGGCGAAGCCAGAGAAACTGCGGCTGGCGAGTGATAACGATGGCCGTAAGTAACTCGGCCGCTGTCCAAGCCAAAGCGATGCAACGGAACAACATCATTGCCGAGCAGCGCGACCAGCCATTGCACAGGACGCACAAAGGTTTCGTCGCTTGAGCCCCAGCGCATGCGCTTGGGCACCAGCTCGTCCATCTGCTTGAGCGTTTCTTCAAAAATTTCGGGGATCAGCGTGGCCGTGGCTTTGCCCGGCGCGCTCTTGGAGAAGTGCAGCTTGCCGTCTTTCTCAACCAGTTCTGAAAACTCGACGCCGCAGGATTTTGCGAAGCCTAATGCTGCTGGCGTTGGTTTGCCGTCTTTGTACGCAGCGGCAACGGCGGGGCCATCGCGCTTGATCAACTGATCGGGTTGCTGCGTGGCGACGCCATCAATCATCACGGCGATGCGGCGCGGTGTTGCAAAGATCGTCTGCGCGCCCGGCTCCACGCCGCGCTTGCTCAAGCCACCGGCAATGCCGTTGGCCAAGGCGCTGGCGAGCGGCACGACATAGCGTGCGGGCAAATCTTCGGTGCCAATTTCAATCAGGAGCGGCTGAGCAGACATGAACGGTTCTTTCTAGGTATTGCAGGGACAAAAAGGCCGGCCATTTTCCGTGAACCGGAGCAGATCACCAAATTTCTGCGTGTATTGGCAGGAAATGGGTTTTAACGGGGCGCAGACTGGGATTGGTTCTTCGGCCGGCCAACGATAGCTAATGAATATACAAAGTTAAAAATAATTAAATTGGATTAATCGTCGGCCCGAGTCGAAGATAGTCGCACACAACGAAGGGAGTTACCCATGTCCATTTACAAAACCTGGCGATTAACCCGCCAGATACCGCTCAAGAGTACGCTGCAAGAAACACTTGCCGCCTACGCTGAATCCCATTAAATAATTCACATCGCGATCAAAGGAGATAAGGATGTCTAACGACGCAAAATGCCCATTTGCAGCTGGCGCTGGTACGCACAGCATTGCCAGCACCCAAAGCAACGCCAACTGGTGGCCTAATCAGCTGAACCTCAAGGCGCTCAATCAGAACTCTCCGCAGTCTGATCCCATGGGTGCGGGATTCAACTACGCCGAGGCGTTCAAGAGTCTTGATCTGAATGCAGTGATCAAAGACCTGCATGCCTTGATGACGGATTCTCAGGATTGGTGGCCGGCCGACTACGGTCACTACGGGCCGCTGTTCATTCGTATGGCCTGGCACAGCGCGGGTACCTATCGCATTGCCGATGGTCGTGGTGGCGCCGGTTCTGGCACGCAGCGCTTCGCGCCGCTCAACAGCTGGCCGGATAACGGCAACCTCGATAAAGCGCGCCGTTTGCTGTGGCCGATCAAGCAGAAATACGGCAGCAAGCTTTCGTGGGCTGACTTGATGGTGCTCGCAGGCAACGTTGCTTTGGATTCGATGGGCTTCAAGACCTTTGGCTTCGCCGGTGGACGCGAAGACGTTTGGGAGCCAGAAGATATCTACTGGGGCTCAGAGTCCGAGTGGATGGGTGACAAGCGCTACAGCGGCGATCGCGAACTGGCGAATCCGTTGGGTGCGGTTCAGATGGGTTTGATCTATGTGAATCCGGAAGGCCCTAACGGCAATCCTGATCCAGTCGCTTCGGCGCGCGATATTCGCGAGACTTTTGCGCGTATGGCGATGAACGACGAAGAGACGGTTGCGCTCGTTGCGGGCGGCCACACCTTCGGCAAGGCGCACGGTGCGGCTGATCCGGGCAAGCATGTGGGTAAGGAGCCGGAAGGCGCGACGATTGAAGAGCAGGGCTTGGGTTGGAGCAACAGCTTCGAGAGCGGCAAGGGCACGCACGCCATCACCAGCGGTATTGAAGGTGCGTGGAAACCGAATCCGACGAAGTGGGACAACGGCTTTTTAGAGACGCTGTTCGGCTACGAGTGGGAGCTGACCAAGAGCCC
>JAZKEM010000144.1:0-4283 GCA_040387055.1 Pseudomonadota bacterium
ATGCCAATGAGCCGCATTTTGATGGCGAGCGTGTCCACATCATTCCTGAGGTCAAAGAAGCGCTGAAGGCTTATGTCGATGGCGGCTTTCTCGCCACGGCATTCGATGCCGAAAATGGCGGCTCTCAATTGCCCTATGTCATCGCCCAATCCGTGGCCGCGTTATTTGCTTCTGCCAATGGCCCGGCCGTGGGTTACACCCTGCTCACGATGGCCGCATCCAATCTCCTCAATGTGCACGGCACTGATGAGCAAAAGGCGCGCTATATGCGGCCGATGATGGAAGGTCGTTGGTTCGGCACGATGTGTTTGTCGGAGCCGCAAGCTGGTTCCTCACTCGGCGATATCAAGACGCGTGCGCAAGCTTTGCCGGACAGCAGCTACAGCATCAGCGGCAACAAGATGTGGATCTCAGGCGGCGAGCACGATCTCTCCGAGAACATCGTGCATCTCGTGCTGGCGCGACTTGATGACGCGCCTGCGGGCGTCAAAGGCATTTCGCTATTTATCGTGCCTAAGTTTCATGTCGACGATAAAGGCGCGCTCGGTGCGCGTAACGGCGTGCGACTCGTTGGGCTCAATCACAAGATGGGTTGTCGCGGCACGGTCAACACCGTGCTGAGTTTTGGCGATACGCCTTGCACGGGTTATCTCGTCGGCAAGCCGAATGAAGGTCTGGCCTGCATGTTCCACATGATGAATGAGGCGCGCATTGCGGTTGGACTGGCAGGCGTGATGTCTGGTTACGCCGCTTATTTGTTCGCGCTTGATTACGCCCGTCAACGTCCGCAGGGTCGGCTGCCGACAGACAAGAGTCCCGAGACAAAGCCCGTCGCGATCATTGAGCACAGTGATGTGCGACGCATGTTGTTGCAGCAGAAGGCCTATGTGGAAGGCGCGCTTTCGCTTTGCTTGTACTGCGCCAAGCTTGTCGATGAAAAAGCGACAGCAGAAGACGCGAAACAAAAAGAAGAGATCAGTTTGTTACTGGAAATTCTCACGCCGATTGCCAAGGCTTGGCCTGCAGAATTTTGTTTGGAAGCCAATAAGCTCGCCATTCAAGTGCTCGGTGGTTACGGCTACACGCGTGACTATCCGGTAGAGCGCCACTATCGAGACAACCGCCTCAATGCGATTCATGAAGGCACCAACGGCATTCAGGGTCTCGACTTGCTCGGCCGCAAGGTGACGATGAAAAACGGCGCGGCGTTCCGCCTGTTGCTCGGCAAGATTCAGCACACCGTTCAAGCAACGGCAGGTGATGCCAGCTTGGCCGAATTCTCTGCGGCGTTAGGCAAGGCTGTAGAAGTCGCCGCCGCAACGACGCAAACGCTTGGGGTCGCAGCGATGCAGGGCAAAGTCGATTTGTTCCTCGCTAATGCCAATCTCTATCTGGAAATGCTCGGCCACATCGTTGTGGCGTGGCAGTGGTTGCAACAGGCGCAGTGCGCGCAAGCGGCGAGCACCAGCGCAGCGGCATCGGATCGCGATTTCTATGAGGGAAAGCGCATTGCCTGCCAATATTTCTTCCGCTATGAACTGCCTAAGGCGCATCGCCAAGCGGAGTTACTCGCAAAGTTGGATGACACCTGCTTGACCCTTTCGCCATCTGTTCTTTAGGCATAAGTGCATAAGTAAATGAATAATCGGTATCAAAAAGGCATATCAAAATAAGCCCATAAAAAATACGATAAAGCCGGGCCGCAGCAGGTTGCTGCAGGACCATGAATACGCAGGGAGCGCATCATGCAGTTCACAAAGATCACAGGGGCGGCGGGCTTTGTACTCGCTATCGCAGCAACACCGGCACTCGCGACCAACGGTTATTTCTTGCACGGCTATGGCGCCGCATCGGCAGCCATGGGCGGTGTCGGTTACGCACTGCCGCAAGACGCACTCGCGCCTGCTGCCAATCCTGCCGGCTTGACGTTGGTGGGTGATCGTTTGGACTTTGGTGTGGATTGGTTCACCCCGCGTCGTGGCGCCACGATTTATGGCAACGAATCCATCGCGCCGCTGATCAACAGTGGTAGCGTGATTGGCGGTGGTGCTGGCTTAACCGGTCCTGATGCGAACGACACGTATAACGGCGATCTCAAAACCAACGCCTACATTCCCAATTTTGGTTACGCCTCGCGCTTCAATGATCGTTTTAGCTGGGGTGTTGCCATGTACGGCAACGGTGGCTTGCAGACCAACTATCTGGTGAATCCATTTGCAGCGTTTCAACTGCAAGGCACACCGAAAAGTGCGGGCGTTGATCTCTCGCAATTATTCATTGCGCCTACCTTGGCGTTTCGTATCACGGATCACCAGTCGATCGGTGTTTCGTTAGATCTGGTTTATCAAAAATTTAAAGCCTATGGCTTGCAGGCTTTTGCGCTCACGGGTTTCCCGAGCCCGCAGTTGCCGATTGTGGGGCCATTCTCTGTGGCCCCAGACAAGGTAACGGATAACGGCGCGGATAATTCCTACGGTATCGGTTATCGCGTTGGATATTTGGCGGAACCGTTTGAGGGCTTCACTGTTGGCGCCAGCTATCAGCCCAAGATCCATATGACGCGCTTCAAAAAATACGCAGGCCTGTTTGCAGGCGGTGGCGTTTTTGATGTGCCAGAAAATTATGGCGGTGGTGTTGCGTATCGTTGGCAGAAGTTGCTGGTGGTTTCTGCCGATGTGCAACGCATCAACTACAACGATGTGTCGTCGGTTGGCCGTCCGCTACAGCCTTTTGTTGATGGCGCGAAGCTCGGCGCTAATGATGGTCCCGGCTTCGGCTGGAGAAACATGACGATCTATAAATTTGGCGCTGCGGTGCAAGTGTTCAAGCCGCTGTTGCTGCGTGTGGGTTATAGCTATGGCAAACAGCCAGTGCCGGAAGATCAGACCCTGTTCAACATTCTTGCTCCGGGCGTGATCGAGCAGCACTACACCGCAGGTGCTTTGATCAATCTGGGCGGCGGCTATGATCTGAGTCTGTCGTATTTGTATGCGCCGCAGAAAACCGTGCGCGGAAAAAATTCGATCCCTGGCGGTGGCCCGCTGGAAGGATTGCCACCACAAAACTTTGGCGGTGGCGAAGCGGATATCCATCTCAAAGAACAAACGGTTGGCGTCGCGCTAACCATTCATTTCGACTAAAGGAGCGGCCATGTTGCTGCAATCACTGATTGGCGGATTGATTATTGGCGCAGGCGTTTCGCTGCTCTTGCTAGGCCGTGGCCAGCTTGCGGGCATTAGCGGCATCTTCGGCAATACCATCACTGGAAATTTTGGTGAGGGTCGTTGGCGCTTGGCATTTCTCGCAGGCTTTTTGCTCTCGCCAGTGTTGGCTTATCTGTTCACGCATCAGTGGATAGCCTCCAACATTCAACTCAGCTTGCCCGGCATCATCATTGCGGGATTTCTGGTCGGCGTCGGTACGCAACTCGGCACCGGTTGCACCAGCGGCCACGGTGTCTGCGGCCTCGGAAATTTATCGACGCGCTCGCTCGTTGCAACGGTGACGTTCATGTTTGTCGCGGGTGTCACCGTGTATATCGCACGTCATGTGGTGGGAGGCTGATATGGGCGCTTTGATCGCTTTTGCTGCAGGCCTCATTTTCGGTATCGGCTTGTTGTTGTCTGGCATGACCGATCCGCAACGCATCTTGGCATTTCTGGATGTAGCGGGTGATGCATGGAGTCCTGCGTTGATGCTTGTTATGGGTGGTGCAATCGCTGTGGCTTTACCGGTGTTTGCTTACGCGCGCAGCCGTGGCAATTCTCTGGCAGGTCAGGCGCTCGCGCGCATTGATCGCAAAACCATCACGCCGCGGCTTGTGATTGGCAGTGCCTTATTTGGCGTGGGCTGGGGCTTGAGTGGTATTTGCCCGGGGCCGGGCTTGCTCATTGCATTGAGCGGCCAATCGGAGCCTTTGCTGTTTGTAGCCAGTATTGCCGCCGGCATCTATTTCTATCGAGCGTTCTTGCTGCCGCGTACGGTGGCAGCAGTAGCGGATCCAGCAGGCAGTAGCGTTAGCGGATAATTCTTTCGCATTTCGGCACAATGCCTCATCAAATTAGGGGCGCGTGATGAAAAGAATTCTGCTGCTGTTGCTCGTTGTGCTGCTGGTTGGTCTTGGCGCACTCGTTGTCAGCTTTATGCCTGCAAAGCTTGCGGTGGATTCTTTGCCCAAGGTGTTCGTGCCTTCGGCAAATCCTCCGGCTGATATGCGCCTCTACGCAATCGAAGCCGGCAAGATGTTGTCGCAAGCCGCGTTTGCTTATCGCGGCGGCAACATC
>JAZKEM010000145.1:0-6647 GCA_040387055.1 Pseudomonadota bacterium
CCTCCGCTCTTTCGCATCCATGCGACCGCGGAGGTACCGTACATCCTGTACATAAAAAAACCCCGCCGGTTGGCGGGGTTTTTAGTTACAGCGTTCTACTTACTTCTGCGGCGCGTCGGTCTTGATCTCTACGCGACGGTTGAGCGCACGACCTTCGGCCGTATCGTTCGGAGCAGCTGGTTTGGCTTCGCCGTATGCGCTGGTGTTGATGCGACCAGCAGCAACGCCCTTGCGAACCAGATAGGTCTTGACGACTTCAGCGCGACGCTCAGACAGCGCCTGGTTGTAGCCTTCGGTGCCGATCCAGTCGGTGTGGCCAGACAGTTCAATCTTCAGGCTTGGGAATTTCTGCGTCAGGCCGTTGATCGTGCCAGCTGCGTTATCCAACGTTGCCTTAGCAGGGTCGGTCAGCACGGACTGGTCGAAATCAAAGTAAACATTTTCGAATTCGCCGGTCTTGGCGGCAGCAACAGCGCCGTCATTACCTTTAGGAGCAGCGGCTGCTGGAGCAGTCGTGGCTGCAGCGGCGGCGGCTGCAGCGGCAGACGCCGGAGTAGCAGCGCTACGCTTGCCGAATGGGAATACCAAACCGACCTTGACGATAGGTTCAGCAAACGATTTCTCGTTGCCAGCTGGCAAATCACGGGCATTCACCCAGCGATAGCGAGCGTCAGCGCGGAAGCCGACATCGTAGCTAGCAATCGGGAAATACTTGAAGAAACCTACGCCAGCATCAGCGAAGAAATCCGTGGAATCGTCGCCGGTATCGCGGCGTTCGTTCTTCATGCCGCCCAGGCCGATGCCAACATATGGCGAGAAGCTGGGGTTACGTGAGTAGAAGAACAGGCCGTCGATCTTGGCGCCATATTCGCGCCAGCTGGTGCCACCGGCTTCAGCCTTGGCCTTGTCGTAGAAACCACCGATTTCCACGCCCCAGTGTTTGTTGATCGCCTTACCAGCGCCAACCGAGAAACCGTTGCCGGTTTCTGCATTGCGATCCTTATCCGAGAACACGGTGTCGTACATCACGGAAGCATAAGGACGCGTTTCAGTCGCCTGCGCGAAAGCAGGCAGCGCAGCAACAGCGAAAATCAGGCCAGCAAATGCCCGGGACATAGTGTTCATCGTTTGAATCTCCAACCCTAAGTTGAGGCCGCTAAGGCGGCTCGGAAATAAGCCTTGTTAGTATACGCAAATAACGTGCAAATCGTTAACCCGCGAAGAATTTTACGTTATTTTTATTAATCAATGTGATCGGATCGCTCACTTGAAAAGCCAAGATGGCGCATCCATTAAACTGTCTTAATCGACTTTAAAGCATCCCGGAGTACATTTTGTGACCGATTTTCTGTTGCAGTACGGTCTTTTTCTGGCCAAGACCATCACCCTCGCTGCGGCAGTTGTGATGGTGCTGGCAGGTCTGTTTTCGCTGATCCGCGAGGCCCGCGAACACACGCATGACCACCTTCAGATCAAGAACATCAATGATCGTTTCGAATTGATGGCGGACACCCTGAATCATCAGTTATTGGACGAAACCGAGCTCAAACAGCTCCAAAAGACCCGTAAAGCAGAAGACAAGGCAAAAGAAAAAGCGGCCAAGAAAGGCCTGCAGCCCCCTCGCCCTCGCTTGTTTAGCTTGGGTTTTGATGGCGATCTCAACGCCACGCCGGTGGAATCGCTGCGCGAAGAAATCAGCGCCGTGCTGCAAGTGGCCCGCAAGGACGATGAAATTGTCCTGCGCCTGGAAAGCGAAGGCGGACTGGTGCACTCCTATGGTCTGGCCGCATCACAGCTCACGCGCATCCGTGATCGCAAAATCAAACTGACCGTCGTTATCGACAAGGTCGCCGCCAGCGGTGGTTACTTGATGGCCTGCGTTGCCGACAAAATTATTGCGGCTCCTTTCGCCATTATTGGCTCGATTGGCGTTGTTGCTCAGATTCCCAACTTCCATCGCGTACTGAAAAAGAACGAGATCGACGTTGAACTGCACACCGCCGGCCAGTACAAGCGCACGCTGACGATGTTTGGCGAGAACACCGATGAAGGCCGCGAAAAATTCCGCGAAGAACTGGAAGATACGCATCAGCTGTTCAAAGCTTTTGTGACCGAAAACCGTCCGGTTCTTGAAATCGACAAAGTGGCGACCGGCGAACATTGGTTCGGCACGCGTGCGCTCAGCCTGCGACTGATCGACGAGATCAAGACCAGCGACGACTATCTGCTTGATCGCTCCAAAGACGCCGACATTTACGAGATTAATTACCGCCGCCGCCAAACCTTGAGTGATCGCCTCTCCGGTGGCCTCGTCAAACTCGGCATGGGTCTGCGCGGTGGCGTTGAGAAGGCTTGGTCGCGACAGGTTTAAATAGGGAAACTGCAGATGAAACTCTCCAGCAAAACTTTCAAAGATGGCAGCCTAATTCCCGGCCGCTGTGGCTTTTGTGTTCAAGCCCCGCGTGGACATGTTCGGCTCTCACAGAACCTGAACCCGCATCTGGCTTGGTCTGGCGCACCCGCCGGCACTCGTTCTTTTGTGCTGACAGTGATTGATGCCGATGCCCCGACTAAACCTGATGACGTCAATCAAGAAGGTCGTGAAGTCCCTGCTGATTTGCCGCGTGCTGAATTTGTGCATTGGCTGATGGTGGATATTCCGGCCGACGTCACTGAGATCGCTGAAGGCAGCGGCTCCAATGGCGTCACGGTCAAAGGCAAATCTGCACCGAGCGGCCCGCAAGGCACGCGCCAAGGCGTCAACGATTACACCGGCTGGTTTGCCGGTGACGCCGCCATGGCAGGCACTTATCTGGGCTACGACGGCCCCTGCCCGCCCTGGAATGATGCGCGCGTGCATCACTACACGTTCACCATTCATGCGACCGATCTTGATCAGGCAAAGGTCAAAGGCGCTTACACGCTCGCTGATCTTCGCAAAGCACTCGACGGCCATGTTTTAGCCAGCGCCAGCATCCGCGGCCGTTACAACTTGAACTCACGCCTGCGCGTGAAATAAAAATCTGAAACTCGGCAGAACAACTGCGGTCATAGCGTCGCTGCCCGTTTTCAGAACATAAAGATAAGGATCTCCATGTCTCGTCAATTGCTCGTAAAGATTGTTGCCCCTCTTGCCGTTTCGGCTTCGATTGTTGCCGCGGCGTTCATGATGTCTAGCGCGCCCGTCGCCGTGACCGCAGGCACCGCCGCCTCCGCGCTCGCGGCAGCCGCCCTGCCGGTTTCTCAAGGCGTTGTGCCTTCGCTGGCACCGATGCTCAAGCAAGTGATGCCAGCCGTGGTCAATATTTCGGTGACCGCCAAAGCAGAACAACGCGTACAGAACCCACTCTTACAGGATCCGTTCTTCCGCCGCTTCTTTGGCGCACCTGATCAGCAAGATGATCCGCGTGGACAGCAGCAACCCGAAGAGCGCGAAGCACAGTCGATCGGCTCCGGCGTGATCGTTGATGCCGTCAAGGGTTACATCATCACCAACAACCATGTGGTCGAGCAGGCGGATACCATCAAAGTGCGCCTCAGCGATAACCGCGAGTTTGACGCCAAGTTGATTGGTAAAGATCCAGAAACCGACGTTGCCGTGCTGCAGATCAAAGCCGACAACATCAAAGCCGTACCGCTGTCTGATTCTTCCAAAGCAGAAGTGGGCGATTTTGTTGTCGCCATTGGCTCGCCATTTGGCCTGCGCCAGACCGTCACCTCCGGCATCATCAGCGGCCTGAGCCGCCAGACTGGCATTAGCGAAGGCGGCTACGAAGACTTCATCCAGACCGACGCGTCGATCAATCCGGGCAACTCCGGCGGCGCACTGATCAATCTGCACGGCCAACTGGTCGGCATTCCTAGCAATATCTACTCGCCTTCAGGCGGCAACATCGGCCTCGGCTTTGCGATTCCGGTGAACCTCGCCAAGAGCGTGATGGATCAGTTGATCTCGCATGGCTCCGTACAACGCGGCCGCATTGGCGTGATGGGTCAGGATCTTGATCCGCAGCTGTCGAAAGCGATGGGCCTGGATCGCAGCAATGGCGCGGTCATTACCAAGATCGTGCCGAAGTCACCGGCTGCTGCCGCTGGCCTGAAAACTGGCGACATCATCCTTGCTGCCAATGGCCACGAAATCGAGAACTTTGCCCAGCTACGCAACCTCGTAGGTTTGATGCGCGTGGGTGACAAGGTGGAGATGAAGATTCTGCGCGACAACAAGCCACAGACGGTCACGGTGGTTATCGGCAAGAGCACCGAGCAAACCGCTGCAGCCTCTGAGCTGAGCCCGCTATTGGCAGGTGCATCCTTTGCGCCGATTGATGAGTCCGTAAAACAAGCGACTGAAGACGTGCGCGGTGTACTGCTCAAAGCGCTGGAGCCACGCAGCCCTGCGGCACGTACGGGCCTGCGTCCGGGCGACATCATTGATGCCGTTAATCGCCAGCCAGTCGACAGCATGGAAACCTTCCAGAAACTGGCAGGCCCTAAAGCGACCCAACTGCTACTGCATGTCCGCCGTGGCAACGGCGCACTGTTTATCCTGTTGCAGTAAAACAGTACTAGACCCACAAAGGCGTCGGGCTATACTAAGGCCCGTCGCCTTTTTCATTTCCGCCATGCTCGAATCAGAACTCGAACAGCTCGAAGACCGTGTGCAGCGCATGATGGCCGCCTACAGTCAGGCGCGCCTTGAGCATAAGCGTACGCTGCAGGAGCGCGATCGTTTGTTGGCCCTTAATGCCGAACTGCGTCGCCGCATTGAAGGCATTGTTGATCGCATCCGCGCGCTAGAAACGGAGCAGGAATCATGACCGCTGCGAAACTTGGCAAGGACTCGCTGAGCGTTACCGTGCGCATCATGGGCAAGGAATACAGCGTCGCCTGCCCACAAGAAGAACACGAAGCGTTGGTGAAATCCGCCGACTACCTTAACGAACGTATGACCAGCATCCGCAAACGCGGCCGCGCGCTGGGCGCTGAGCGTATCGCTGTGATGGCCGCACTGAACATTGCGCGCGAACTACTTGAAATGCGTGGCATTGATGGTGTTTCTCAACCAGATGCGGCTGCGGTTGCACGTGTAAAACAGTTGCGCTTGGATATCGACTCCACGTTGGCACTTGAGTAGATAACCGTTGAGCGGCTGTCACCTTTTGCAACGTACCGAAGTGGTATCCTTCTATCCGGTGTCTCCCTCGGTTTCGGCACAAGCTCCAAAACCCTTGAGCCTAATTGTTAACCCCGGGAGCCGTACCAGTGTTCGGCGTGCAGGCTCACCTTGAAGTGAGAAGCCCAATAGCATTGCGAAGCACCCACTTGAGACTCTGTCTCAAGGTCGTGAGTTTATGACGACGCAGGCGGGAGACACCCCTTCTTATACGCCCTCGCAGCGGAAAGCCACGCTGCGTCGTGAGCTGCGCCGCAAACGCAGCCAAATCTCCTCCGAAGACGCACGCCAAGCCGCACTACTAGCTGCCTGCCATCTTGTCGGCAGTGCATCACTGCGTCGCGCAAAGCATGTCGCGGTTTATCTCAACTATGGTTCTGAGCTAGGCACCGAGCCCTTGATCGACGCGCTGCTGCGCGAAGGCAAACAGGTTTATGTGCCACGCATCGCGTCTGAACGCCGCATGCGTTTTGTACAACTCAAAGCGGACACGCCGCTGCGCTTGAACATGCTCAACATTAAAGAACCCGCAGGTCGTCTACTGTCACGCCGCGTAAAACAATTTGATGTCATCGTCGTGCCACTACTAGGTTTTGATGACTGCGGTCAGCGCCTAGGTAACGGTGGCGGTTATTACGATCGAGCACTCGCAGCACCAAGACCATTCCGCAAACCACTATTGGTCGGCTATGGTTATGAACTCCAGCGCGTTGCCGCAATTCCATCCGAGCCTTGGGACATCCGCCTCAACGCCGTCGCGACAGAAGCTGGCCTGTACAAATTTTGAACCCAAATTTTAATTAGAGAACAGCACATGGCCTACTGGCTGATGAAGTCCGAACCTGATTGTTTTTCAATTGACGATCTGGCCAAGCGTCCCAAGCAAACTGCACCTTGGGATGGCGTGCGCAACTACCAAGTGCGCAATATGTTTCGCGACGGGATGAAAGAAGGTGACCTCGCCTTTTTCTATCACTCCAGCTGCCCCGAGCCTGGCATTTACGGCGTGATGGAAATCGCCAGTAACGCCTATCCGGACCCGACGCAGTTTGATCCCAAGCAAGATCACTACGATCCCGGCAGCAAGCCTGAAGAACCACGCTGGTTGCTGGTGGATGTGAAATTCCAACGCAAACTCAAACGACCGGTATTGCTGCCAGAAATTCGCACGCACGAAGCCAAACTCGTGGGTCTACGTATTTTGGAAAAAGGCTCACGCCTGTCTGTAACACCGGTGAAAAAAGAGCATTGGGATTACATCTTGAAGCTTGAGAATGCGAAGGCGCCTTAAACTACAAGCGCAATTTTTTGCTTATTATTTTTTTACTTTTACCTAGACAAATATTGGCTTTGAATTAATTCACACTGCTGCGGTCTTTAGCGCCACGCTCCATCGCCGTCGCTAGCATCACATGAGCCAACCCAGCAGCCGCTTCAATCGCTATCAGGCCGTGCGTCAGCTCGGCCCCGGCCT
>JAZKEM010000146.1:0-3119 GCA_040387055.1 Pseudomonadota bacterium
GATACTGGTTGCGACGCAGCTTGCCGATAACCTCTCTTTGGAATTGCTTTACGAGCTGGGCTGGGTGCGTGCGCAGCCTGATCCGGGCGGCAGCTTTTTCTCATCACTGAATATTCTCAAAAGCGATTTTGCGGATTTGTCTCTGGGTGCGTTTCATGTCGACCCCAAAAGAATCGGGCGTTTGCCCGCGCCTGGAAATTTAATCTCCGAGACTTCGCTATCAATTCGAGTGCTGGATGAGGATTACGGGCGTCCGAGTAACTCGGGGCAGTTCGGCGCAAAGATTGCGTTTAACGCAGAAAATTTAAACGGTGGTACGGCGTTTGAATTTGTCGCGCTGAATTACCACAGTCAGTTGCCGTATGTGAGCGTGATATCGACAGAAGAATCGTGCATGCGCGAGTCAACCAGCTTTGCGACGGCGTTCTTAGCCTGCAATGGCTTCATTGGACTCAATCCAGTTTCGGGTAAAGAACCACTGCCGCTGGATACAGCAAAACTCTTTCTGGATTATCCGGAAAACATTCAAATGTACGGATTCAGTTTTAATACCAATGTTGGCAAGTGGTCGATGTCTGGTGAATATTCGATTCGTCCCAACATGCCCTTGCAAGTCAACGTCTCTGATCTTTTCTTCGCAGCCATTCAGCCCTCGTTTCCCAGAGATGATCTGCCGATTGGTGTAGATCCGACGACGATTGCTCAAACCGTGAGTTCGCTCCCAACACTCATTGCAGGAATCACTACTCAAGAGCCGGACCAGATTTTGCAGATGGCCACGGGTGCGTTGAACAATCTGCCTGCGATTCTTGGCGTTGTTGTCGGTGGAACAGCAACAATCCCCAGCGCTCGTGCAGCAGCGCCGGACTATATTTCGGCATATCGCGGGATTACGGTGCAGCCCAATCAAGTGATACGCGGCTATGAGAAATACACCGTCGATCAACTCGACATCACTGGCTTGCGCGCCATCAGCGCCAGCGACAATCCTTTTGGTGCAGATCAAATCTTGCTGCTAACCGAAATTGGCTTTACGCACATCTGGGGCATGCCATCGTTAGGTCAGTTGCAGCTTGAAGGCGGAGACAGCAACGGCTCACACGCCAGCCCCGGCGCTGATGGCACCGGCAATGGCGGTGTTACCGATACACGTCGTCTCAATCCAACCCAGCAGACCGGCGGATTCGCGACGAGTTTTTCCTGGGGCTACCGCATATTGGCGCGATTCGAATACGACAATTTGATTTGGGGGCTCAACTTCAAACCCTGGTTGATGTGGGGGCATGACGTCTCCGGCATCGCGCCCTTGCCGGTGCAAAACTTTATTGCGGGCACTAAGCAATATGTTGTCGGCACCGAAGTCGAATACGGACAACACTGGGCAGGACAAATGTTCTACCAAGGGTCTGCAGGTGGTGGCACGGTGAATACCTTGAGTGATCGTGATGTCATCGGCTTTGCAGTGTCTTACGCGTTTTAGTCATGGGGAATTTCTACGGAGATGCAGAACAGTAATCTGCTCATACAATCGGCGACTGAACTGGCGGCGGGATTACGCGCTAAGCGGTATACATCTCGACAGCTTGTTGATGCGCATATCGAGCGTATCGAGCAGGTCAATCCAGTCATTAACGCTGTCGTTGCCTGTCGTTACGAGCAGGCTCGCAGCGAAGCTGACGCGGCTGATGCCAAGCTAGCGCAGGGAAGAGATGCATTGCCGCCGTTTCATGGCGTGCCTTGCACCATCAAGGAAAACTTTGCGTTTGCGGGCATGCCGCATACAGCGGGATTGATGGCGCGCCGGCATGAGGTTGCGACTTCAGATGCGCCTGCAGTGGCGCGTCTACGCGCTGCTGGAGCCATCCCCTTGGGCGTCACCAATACGCCAGAGCTTTGCATGTGGATGGAAACCCACAACCAGATTTACGGACGCACCAATAATTCTTACAACCCGCGTCGTATCGCGGGAGGTTCCAGCGGCGGCGAGGGCGCAATCATTGGTGCTGGCGCTTCGCCTTTCGGACTTGGTGCTGATGTTGGCGGTTCGATTCGTATGCCCGCTTTTTTTAATGGCATCTTTGGCCACAAACCCAGCCCGGGACTCGTTCCCAATACCGGACAATTTCCGCTGGTTCAAGGCGAGGTTGGTCGCTACTGCGTGACGGGGCCGTTGGCACGTCGCGCTGAAGATCTGTGGCCGCTGATGAAAATTCTTGCAGGCCCTGATGGAATAGATCAGGTTTGTACCGAGACACTGAGCGGCGATTCTGCTGATGTTGATCTGAGCCGCTTGCGCGTGTTCGCGATGGCCGACAATCGTTGGCAAAACATCAGTCGAGATATGTACAACGCGCATTGCCGCGCTGCAGATAGTCTCGCCAAGAATGCACGAGAATCGCATTGGATTAGCCAAAGCAAACTGCGCCACTCCTTTGAGATCTGGTCTGCAATGCTAGAAGCCGCGCAACCCACGCCATTTGGCGTTGATCTTGGAGGAGGCAAGCGTGTGTCTGCTATCACCGAACTGATCAAGCTCGGCTTTGGGCGCTCCGCACACACACTGCCAGCGCTGGCACTCGCATTGGCCGAACGTGTACCGATGCCACGGCGCTATCTGCAACTTGGCTTGAAGTTGCGAGACGAACTCATCGAACTGATTGGCGCGGATGGCGTGCTACTCGTCCCAACTTATCCACGTGTCGCGCCACGTCATCGATGGCCGATGCTTCGCCCGTTCGACTTTGCTTACTGCGGCATCTTCAACGTTCTTGGGTTTCCGGTCACCCAAGTTCCGATGGGTTTGAATGACGAAGGCTTGCCCTTAGGTGTTCAAGTCGTAGGCATCCCCGGCAACGATCACCTCACGATCGCGATTGCGATGGAGCTTGAACGTCAACACGGCGGTTGGGTGCCGCCATGGACGACGATTAAATAGCCTTTGCGACTCAACTACCGGGCGGGGCACGCAATTCTTCATCTAGGTTTGTGCGTACCTACCTGATAGATCAGAATGCGCCGATGGCAGCTTTTGGTATCAACGACGACCAGTGCCTGAATGTTTTCTGCTTGATGCATGGTGGGTTACCCTTCAATCAAGTTTTACACGTGGGATCACAAAG
>JAZKEM010000147.1:0-2850 GCA_040387055.1 Pseudomonadota bacterium
GCTTAGGTTTCCGGGTATCATGTGCGCCGCTTTTGTGGTCTTTCTTGGCACAGTTCATGCTGCATTTTGGCGCATCGCTGGTCATGATTGCTGGCGACCCTATCCACCGTTCCTGCAGGAGACACCCATGTCGGGTAAAGACGTACTGAAGACTATCGAAGAAAAGGGCGTGAAGTTCGTTGACTTCCGCTTTTGCGACACCAAGGGCAAAGAGCAGCACGTAACCGTGCCGGCTCACACCATTGATGAAGCACTGTTCACCGAAGGCAAGATGTTCGACGGTTCGTCGATCGCTGGCTGGAAGGGCATCAACGAATCCGACATGATCCTGATGCCGGACTCGTCCACCGCCTTTATGGACCCGTTCTTTGATGACCCAACCCTGGTCATCACCTGCGACGTTATTGAACCTGCCACCATGCAGGGCTACAGCCGCGATCCGCGTTCACTCGCGAAGCGCGCTCAGGAATATCTGAAGAGCACCGGCATTGCCGACACCGCTTTCTTCGGCCCTGAAAATGAATTCTTCATCTTCGACAGCATCCGCTTCGATTCAGGCCTGAAGGGCTGCTTCGTTGAAATCGACGCTGAAAACGCAGCATGGAACTCCGGCAAGCATTACGAAGCCGGCAACACCGGTCACCGTCCTGCGGTTAAGGGTGGTTACTTCCCGGTTCCACCAGTTGACGCGCTGCAGGACATCCGTTCGGCCATGTGCACGACGTTGGAAGACGTCGGCATGGAAGTCGAAGTGCATCACCATGAAGTTGCGACCGCTGGCCAGTGCGAAATCGGCGTTAAGTTCGGCACGCTCGTGCAGAAGGCTGACGACGTTCTCAAGCTGAAGTACGTGGTGCAGAACGTTGCTCACAGCTTCGGCAAGACGGCAACGTTTATGCCTAAGCCAATCGTTGGCGACAACGGTTCCGGTATGCACGTTCACATGTCGCTCGCTAAGGGCGGCAAGAACCTGTTCTCCGGCGACGGCTACGGCGGCCTCTCCGAAACCGCGCTGTACTACATCGGCGGTATCCTCAAGCACGCTAAGACGCTGAACGCGTTCACCAACCCAGGCACCAACAGCTACAAGCGTCTGGTCCCTGGCTTTGAAGCGCCAGTGATGCTCGCTTACTCGGCTCGTAACCGTTCTGCTTCGATCCGTATTCCTTACGTGGCGAACCCTAAGGGCCGCCGTATCGAAGTGCGTTTCCCTGACTCTTCCGCCAACCCTTACCTCGCGTTCACCGCGATGTTGATGGCTGGTCTGGACGGCATTCAGAACAAGATTCACCCGGGCGAAGCTTCGGACAAGGATCTCTATCATCTGCCACCAGAAGAAGATGCAAAGATCCCACGCGTCTGCCACTCGTTGGACATGGCGCTGGAAAGCCTCGACAAGAACCGCGAGTTCTTGACCAAGGGCGGCGTTTTCACCAACGAACTGATCGACGCTTACATCGAACTGAAGATGCAGGAAGTCACGCGTTTCCGCATGACGACCCATCCGATCGAGTTCGAAATGTACTACTCGCTCTAAGACGCCAACCGCGCGTATTTAGCGCGCAGTTAACGTGCAGTAAACTTAAACGCCCCGGACTTCCGGGGCGTTTTCTTATTTGGGAGGAGCAAAGTTTGAGCGAACGTTTTACCGCGGGCCAATGGCGTGTCCTTCCGCATGAGTGGGCCTTCGGCGGATTCCTCGCGCTGACCGCAGTGCGCTTGGCTATGAGCGTAGGTTTTTCCGATTGGCACACGCTCGCCTTCTTCGCTTTTACATTTGGCTGTGTCGTCGCAGTGATTGCTAGTGGCCGCGCACCCGGCCCAATCGCTTGGCGCATTCGCTTGCTGTGGTATCCAAGCGTGATGGGCTTGTCGTTCTACACGTTGGCAACTGCAGTGCCTTTGCTCGGTGTTTCATCTGCGGATGCATTACTGGCGCAGCTTGATCATTCTTTGTTGGGCTTTACGCCAGCGGTGGCGTTAACGACAGTGCATCTGCCGTGGTTTACCGATCTCATGGTCGCGGCGTACCTATTCTTTTTCTACATCCTGATTGTTGGTCCGGGCTGGTATTGCGTGAATGACCTCACACGCTTCCGCGCCTGTATCGTCGGACTTTTCACGACCTATGCTTTCGGTTTTATGGGTTACACCTTGCTGCCTGCTGGTGGGCCGCACTTAAGCATGACGGACTTGCCGCCGCTTGATGGTGGCTGGTTGACGCAAGCGATGCTGCCGATGGTGAATCAGGGCAGCAATGGTGTGGACGTCTTTCCCAGCATTCATTGCGCAGCATCGCTGTATCTGCTGATTTTCGATTTTCGCCATTACCGTCGCCGCTTCTGGTGGCTGTTACTACCGTGCATCGCCTTGTGGGTGTCGACGGTGTATCTGCGCTATCACTATGTGGTCGATCTGCTTGGAGGCGTCGTTATTGCTGCCATTGGCGTGGCAACGGCGTATCTTTATGAACGGTCCCGTATGGCCCGTGAGATAGAAATGCAGGAGCAAAGCGCTTGATGTGACATTTGGGCGCTAGCGTTGTCATATAACCGTCGCACAATCAGTGTTAACTAGTCGGTCTATGAGCCAGAATCCGCCCGAAATGGAATTGCAGCCCGCTGATCTTTTCTTGAATCGAGAGTTGTCGCTGCTCGAATTCAACCGCCGAGTGCTTGAACAAGCAAAAGACGAGAGCGTTCCGCTACTCGAACGTCTGAAGTTTCTCTGTATCGCCAGTTCGAATCTCGATGAGTTCTTTGAGATTCGTGTCGCCGGTCTTCAGCAGATGGTTGAACTCAATCCCAATCAGCGTTTGCCAGACGGCATCCTGCCGCATGAAATGCTTGG
>JAZKEM010000148.1:0-2582 GCA_040387055.1 Pseudomonadota bacterium
GTGAATGCAGAAGTGCCTTTGCGATTGAAATCGCCTTCAAGGCCGTGACCAATGGCTTCGTGCAACAACACGCCGGGCCAACCGGGGCCAAGCACGACGGTCATTGCACCAGCCGGTGCAGGCACCGCTTCCAAAGCCACCAGCGCCATGCGCACGGCTTCACGCGCAAAACGTTCTGGCTGGCCAGAGCCAAAGAAATCGGCAAGCGCACCACGGCCACCGCCACCTGCATGCGCCTGCTCGCGACGACCATTCTGTTCAACGATGACGCTGACATCCATACGCACCAGCGGGCGTACATCGCCTGCGAGCGTGCCGTCAGTCGCAGCGATCAAGATCACTTCGTGATTGGCCGTGAGTGAAGCCATCACCTGAATCACGCGAGGATCTGCGGCGCGTGCAGCAGCATCGGCGCGCTTAAGCAGATCCAGTTTTTGATCTGTGGTGAAACTTTGCAGCGGATTCAGCGATGGATACAAGGCAATTGCGCCCTGTCCCTTCCATGCCTGGATCTGACCTTCCTGTCCTTGGCGCACGATGGCACCCGCAGCGCCGGCTGCGTCGGTCAATGCGTTCAAACGAATTTCGTCGGAGTAAGCCAAACCCTGCTTCTCGCCCGAGATCGCACGAACGCCTACACCCTGTTCAACGTGATGACTGCCCGATTTAACGATGCCATCTTCCAGCGACCAGCTCTCGGTGAGCGAGTGTTGGAAATACAGATCCGCCGCATCAATACCCGGCTTCATCAAACCAGAGAGCACGCGCTGCAAGCTGCGATCATCGAGTTCAGCAGGATCGAGTAAAGTTTTTCGAGCAAGAGCTAAAGCTTCTGACATTAGAGTCTTCGGTGATTCAAACTGGGGAAAGAGGAACGAATTTTGGATTGCGCATCGGCATCGAGCGTGGCGAGTACAACGCCTTCGCCTTCTGCCCGCTGCGCCAGCACTTCGCCCCAAGGACTCACGATCATCGTATGGCCCCAAGTACGACGGCCACCCGCGTGGGTGCCGGACTGGTTGGGCGCAATGACCGTGCAAAGATTTTCGACAGCACGTGCACGCAACAGAATTTCCCAATGCGCTTCACCAGTTTTTTCGGTGAAGGCCGAGGGCACGCACAACAGCTGCGCGCCTTGATGGCTCAGCGCGCGGTATAACTCAGGAAAGCGCAGGTCGTAGCAAACGCTTAAGCCCAATACGCCAGCAGGTGTATCGGCGCAGATTGGCGTAACCGCACCAAAGGCGATGCTGTTGGATTCGCGATAGCTCTCAGTCTTGCCATCGCGCTCAACATTCACATCAAACAAATGAATCTTGTCGTAATGCGCAACGCGCTGGCCTTGTTCGTTGAATAACAAACTTGCGGCAAAAACTTTGCGTGCGTCATCAGGCACAGCGAGAGGAATGGTGCCGCCAACAATCGACATCGACAGGGCTTTGGCTGTGTCTGCGAGAAACGCTTGAATCGGGCCATTACCGAGAGGTTCGGCATGCACCAGCTTGTCGGTTTCACGCGCGCCCATGAAAGCGAAGTTTTCTGGCAACACGGCCAGCTTTGCGCCGCCCACTGCCGCTTCAGTCAGCAAGCGTTTCGCCGCGGCAAGATTAGCGGCAACGTCAGCGACCGAGTTCATCTGGATGGCGGCGACTGTGCTCATGGCTTCATTCTACTTTGGGATTGTCCCAAGGGCCGGTCAGGCGATAACTGAACTGTGTCAGCTTATCCAAAGGCTTGCCCAAAACCTGCTGCGCGAGCAGCACCAAGGCGCCCGCAGCCGGGCCGCCGACAATGGTGGCACCAATCGCGACGCCGGTAGAGACGCGCGGATGCACCGTCACTTTCTGATCGAAGTCGCGAGCCGCAAGGCCGATCTTGCCGCGCACTTCCATATCAAGAGATGCGCCTTTGATATCGAGATCGTTGGTGACGGCCGTGCCGTTGGCGAGATCGTAATTGCCCTTAATGGTGTCAAAGCCCAAGCCCGAACTCACCACATCGCGGAAGTCCAACGTGAAGCGGCGCGGCAAAGCGTAGAGATTGAGCAAACCCAGCACACGGCCCGCGCCTGGCTCAATGGCGCGCAGCGAACCATTCTGGACATCAATCGCGACTTTGCCTCGCGCTTGCGCCCATGAGATGCCCGAAGGCTCGGCAGCCCAATTCAGATCGCTGTTGAACTTGCTTTGCTTGGCATCAAGGTTGGGCGCAAAGCCCAGCGCCTTCAGCGTGCCTGCGGAATCTTCGCTGTTCAGATCAAATTTGAGCGCAGCACTGGATAAACTTTTTTCACGCTTCCACCAACCATCTGCGGTGAGTGTGGTTTTGCCGCCGCTCAGATTGAATCGCTCAATCTTCTGACCGCCAGGCACGCGCTGCGTGACGAGTGCGAGCTTGCCAAGATCAAAGCCACTCATAGTCAACTGCTCGCAAGCCATATCCAGCACAGGGAACTGGTTGGGATCAAAAACAGTTTCGTTCTTGTCGATCACAGCATTGGCTGCGCCGTTACTTGGAGGCAGCGCAGCGCTTTGGAAATCCACTGAGAGATGTTTGAGCTGTGCGCTCAGTGCACCATTGGC
>JAZKEM010000149.1:0-7394 GCA_040387055.1 Pseudomonadota bacterium
GACCCCGAAAAATTGCAGCAGATCATGCGCCCAAGCCAGACGTTGAATGCGATTTTGGCAGCGGCGAACGGCTAACAGTAGGCGTTCTTCTGCTTTAAGTAACGCTGTACAGAGCGCCATGCCCACCGATGTGGGCATGGCGATTTTTTTTGGTGAGAACGAAAGTTTGGCCAGTAGGGTCTATGCTGCGTAAATAGACTGCAACAGGACAATACGATGCGTATCGCAATCATCGGCGCCACCGGCATGATCGGCCACCACACTGCTCGTGCTGCCGTTGATCGTGGGCATGAGGTAGTTGTAGTGCATCGCGCTTCGAGTGATCTGAAGCAGCTCGCTGATCTCAAGTTCACTTCTGCGATTGCCGATCTGGATGATCGCGATGCTTTGACGCGTGCGTTCTCAAGTGTTGACGCCGTCATCAATTGCGCAGGCTACTATCCGACCGCGCCATTGCCATGGCGCGATGAAGTGAAGACTGCGACTACGCAGATGAATCACTTCTATGCCGCTTGTGGCCAACATAAGCTGCACAAGATCGTGTATCTCGGTGCGGCCATTGCTTTGCCACGTCATCCTCAGGGCGAGCCCGGCGATGAAACGCTGGAATATCTCGGTGAACCGCCGAACAAGAATCCCTATCTGCAAGTGAAGGTCGCGATGGATGCGCAGGCGCGCGCCAAGGCGCGCGAAGGTTTGCCGGTAGTGATTGGCATTCCGGCGATGACTTTGGGTGAATACGATTACGGGCCAACGACGGGCCGCCTGATCGTTGAGCTCGCCAATCAAAGGCTCCCTGGCTATGTGCGCGGTAATCGCAATGTGATTTATGCCGGTGATGCAGGTCTTGGCCTGATTCGTGTATGTGAAGATGGCCGCGTCGGGGAGCGATACCTGCTGACCGGCGAAAACCACAGCATGGATTCCTTAGTGCAGAAGATCACCAGCATTGCTGGCGTCCCTATGCCGCGGCCTATCCCGCTGGGTGGTGCATTGTTTGTATCTAGGCTTCAGGCTCTACGTTATCGTTGGCTCAAAGGGCCGCTGCCCAAGGTCGATGCCACTGGCATTGCGGTTATGAGTGCAGGCCAATTTCTCTCTGGGGCAAAGGCGCAGAGTGAGTTGGGTTTTCGCGCCAGCGTGACGACCGACGAAGCCTTGGAGCGCGCACTGCACTGGTTTCGTGCGCAGGGTTATGTTTCTGGTGCATCGGCTGCGGTGCGCTAATTATTTTTAAGTTTTTATTTGAAGTCAGACGGCTTCACTCACATTGATAGGCCAAATAT
The DNA here is from genome assembly GCA_040387055.1 of Pseudomonadota bacterium. Lineage (GTDB taxonomy): Bacteria > Pseudomonadota > Gammaproteobacteria > Nevskiales > Nevskiaceae > Stenotrophobium. The sequence goes on from JAZKEM010000149.1 coordinate 1,287, forward strand.
GACCGCTCCAATTTCAGCAACTCTTATTCCCGGCGACGGTATTGGCCCTGAAATTGTCGATGCAACATTGGCTGCACTCGATGCGCTGGGCGTGTCGTTCAATTGGGATATCCAGCAGGCAGGCCTTGCTGGTGTGAAGTCTGCAGGTGATCCACTGCCTCCTGCGGTGCTCGAAAGCATTCGTCGTACGCGCCTCGCGTTGAAAGGGCCTTTGGAAACGCCAAGTGGCAGCGGATATCGCTCATCCAATGTGCGCCTGCGTGAAGAGTTCAAGTTGTTCGCCAACGTGCGCCCTGCCAAAACCATGATCCCCGGCGGTCGCTTCGACAATATCGATCTGATGGTTTATCGCGAAAATCTCGAAGGCCTGTATATGGGCTACGAGCATTACATTCCGATGGATGGTGATCCGGAAGCGATTGCGATCGCGACGGGCGTCAACACGCGGCAAGGTTCGCATCGTTTGCTCGAATACGCGTTCGAGCATGCCATTGCGAATGGCCGCAAGAAAATTGCCGTAATACACAAAGCCAACATCATGAAGGCGCTCACCGGCATTTTCCTTGATGAAGCTCGCAAGATGTACAAGGAAAAATACGCAGACAAAATCGAGATGCAAGAAGTCATCATCGATGCCTGCTGCATGAAGTTGGTGATCAACCCTTGGCAGTTTGATTGCCTCGTCACCACCAACCTGTTTGGCGACATTCTTTCTGACCTCGTTGCCGGTTTGATTGGCGGCCTCGGCATGGCGCCGGGCGCAAACATTGGTCAGGACGCAGCAATCTTTGAAGCTGTGCACGGTTCAGCGCCAGACATCGCAGGCAAGGGCATCGCCAATCCTGTAGCGCTGATGCTAGCGGCAGCCATGATGCTGGATCACCTGAAGATGCACGACAAAGCGACGCGCCTGCGTACTGCAATTCTCAACACCTTTAACGTCGACAATATCCGCACCGGCGATCTTGGCGGCAAGGCCAACTGCAAGGAATTTACCGCGGCACTGGTATCGCGGATTCGCAGCGAGTAATGTGCGAGAAAAGCAGCTAAGCCGCATATAAAAGCGGCACTGCCTTAGGAGTGTCATCGCAGTGGTCTAGGATTTCTGCAAAGCAGAGGGAGAGACTGCAATGTCGGAACCAGTAAACGCCAACGACAAATTAGTGCGGCACTTTCGCCAGATCTTGGTCTGGCCGTTGCACCTGATGCCGATTCATAAAGACGCGCAGACACAGCGACACTGGGAGTTGCTCGAGCAAAGCCTCGAACATCCTTGGCGCGAAGTTGCAGATGAGTTCACCGAAAACGCTGCTGACTTTAAAGAGCGGCACTACAACGAATTCGTGACCTTTCTGCCCTATGTGCAGAGATTCCTCTACGGTGAAAGCCGCAATTCAGAACAAGATGGTGAACGCATTGCTTCGCCGATGCGCGTCTATCGTCGAGAAGACGTTGCTGCTGTGCGCATCACCCCGCATGTCGGCGCTGAGCCGCTGATACTTTCTGTTGCGCATATCGATTTATATTTCTTTTACGACATTGATGTCGTGCTGCTCAATGTTGAAGTCCATGCCGATGATTTGCCGCTGCAAACCGCACAAAATCTGCTCTACAGCTTCGGCCGTGCGTATCCAGCAAGTTGGGATGCAGAAGGGCAAGGGCTGCACTGCCCGCATCGCGTTGAATGGATCGGCATCAATAATGAAGTGATGGCGACGTCAGACTACGAGCAGCGCGAAAAGTATCTGAGCTTCGCCTGCCACAACCGTGCGGCCAGCATCGCCTCGCATTGGGCATTTCTGCTTCAGCCGATGGTGTTGGATCACGCCGATGAACCAGGCCTGATTCGCTTCCGTCAGATTGAGTTCTATCGCATGCCGGTGATGGGTTATCTGGCGATGGAAAATCCACGCGCTTTGTCACGCAGTGATTTCATTCGACTGGGTTTGGTCTCTGGCTCTGGTAGTGATGAGAGCCTGCCGTTTTCTGAGCGACATGTTTCCGACTTTGAGCAGCGCTACTGCTACGACCGTTACTGGAGTGAAGGTGCTTGCTCAGGGCCAGACACGCGCTATCTCTGTAATGGCCATGCGCTGATGGTGATTGGCGATGCGCGACATGCATTGTTCACCGGTAAAGAGACGGGCGTGCTTTCGCAGTTTCGACATCAGTATTTCTTGCTGTTCATGATTGCGCATATGCAGCGATCTGCATTGCTGATGTTCTCGGATTTGTTGGTGGCGGCACTCGATCGTTTGGATATCCAAAGTGCCGAATCTGTTCGACGCTTCAAACGTGCAATTCGACAGAACTTTGAAACCTTCTTGCGGTTTACGCACCGGTACTGGTTTCACGAGTTGTCGGATCAGGTGCAGGTCAAGGCGCTTTATCGCATGTGTACAAATCACCTTGAGACTGAAGTGCTGCACGAGGAAGTGAAGAAAGAAATTTATGATATGAGCCAGTATCTCGACAGTGACAGTCTGCGTCGTCAGGCCAACACCGTTGTGCGCCTGACTGTGGTGACGACTTTTGGTCTTATCGGCACGGTCGTTACGGGTCTTTTCGGTATGAATCTTTTCGGCCTTGGCGAAAGATCCCCACATCAGCAATGGTTGTTTTTGTTGTTAGGCTTTGCTGGCGTCACTGCGGTGACTTTTTATACCCTGTCCAAATCCAAACGCCTCTCGGATTTTCTGGATGCCGTGTCAGATGATCGTCTGCCAACAAAAGCCAAGTTCGGTTCGCTGATCAATGTTTGGCGCAAGCGCAACGATTTTGAATAAGGGCCTGCTTACTCGATGGGCGGACCGTTGGTGATATTAGGTCGCGAGACCAGCATGAAGAGTGGAATGGTGAAGCAGCCGACCCAAGTGATTGCAATGATCGCGTCGTTGTAACTGAGTATGGTCGCCTGCGTTTGAACCGTCTGCATCACGCGCGCTACGGCTACAAGATAATCATGAGTGCCGGGCAGTGCAGGGATATTCGTGAAGAAATCGCGCACTGCGGTGCGACTTACAGTGAGTGATTCCAGCAAGTGTCGATCATGCACCGCTTGGCGCGAATACATGATGGTGTTGATCGCGGCGAGACCAAATGCACCGCCGAGATTACGCATCAAACTGTAGAGGCCACTGGCGTTTTTCACGGCACTGGCGGGCAGCGTGCTGAAAGACAATGTGGAGCAGCACACCAGCGCCATCATCAAGCCAGCGCCGCGTAGAAACTGTGGCAGCGCGAGTTCCCAGAATCCAGTGTCTTGCGTGAGGTTGGCCATATTCCAGCTGCCAATTGCGACGAGGCTGCAACCAATGCCAAACATCAAACGCAAATCCATTGTGCGCGCCAAGCGTGCGCAGAAAGGTGCGACGAGAAACATCGCTGCGCCCGTAACCATCAAGGTCTCGCCAATTTGTTGACTGTTGTAGCCGCGCACCTGTCCGAGAAACAGCGGCAGGATGTAGTTGCCCGCAAACAATGAAACGCTCAGTAGCATCGCAGCCAGATTGGCGCAGGCAAAGTGCGCGTTCTTGAATGGGCGCAGATCAACAATCGGATGCGCAAAGGTCAGAACACGATAGAAAAATAGCGCGCCTGATACGGCAGCAAAGACTGCCCAAAAGATGATCGTGCTGTCGTCAAACCAATTCTTGGCGGGGCCTTCTTCCAGTACCCACTCGGTGGCGCCAAGGAATGCAGCCATGGTCAGCACGCCGGGAATATCGACGACTTTCCAGAGTGCAGGTTGCGGGCGATCAATATCGACCAAAGTCCACACAGCCGCTGCAATCAGCAAGCCCGGTACAAGATTGATCAGGAACAACCAGTGCCATGATGAAAGTTCCGTGATGTAACCACCAAGCACTGGTCCCAAGATCGGTGCGGAGGTGGCGATGAGTCCGGTGATCACCTGCGGCACGATGCGTTTCTCTGGTGGAAACATGATGTACAGCGCAGCGAATGCGCTGGGAATCATGCCGCCACCCAGAAAGCCCTGTAGCGCGCGGAATACCATCATCGATTCGATATTCCACGCCATCGCACAAGCTGCGCTGGCCACCGTAAAGCCTAGCGCAGACATGGTGAAGTAGATGCGCGTGGAAAAAATTCGTGAGAGATAACCAGATAATGGAATCGCGATCACTTCGGCAATCAGATACGCCGATTGAACCCAGGCAATTTCTTGTACTGAAGCGGTAAGGCCCGCGCGAATTTGATTGAGGCTGCTAGCTACAATCTGAATATCGAGGAAGGCCATGAACACGCCAAAGGCCATCGCAAAAAACCCAAACCAGTTGCGTCTCGCCTTTGCACGCTCAGCCGCAGTCATCGCCTCATCCGGTGGCGATGGCAGATCAGTATTCGTGCTTAGGGGGTCGCTCACGGCCAGCGATGCTACGCGCTGATGGCTGTTGAGAGCTTAGTCCGAGCAGATGAGTCATCGCTTGTCTGCATCGTTCAAGGGTTGTGCCTGCGGACGATCCAGCCTAGCCTAGAGGCATAACGGATTAAAACTGCTGGAGCTGAAAATGATTGTTACGCCACTTTATGTAGGCCTGCTGGCCATCTGGTTTTTGGTATTGAGCATTAAAGTTGTGCAAGGTCGCGGCCATGGACCGAGCCTTGGAGATGGTGGTGACACCGGCATGCTGCGTTTGATGCGCGGTCACGCCAATTTTTCTGAGTACGTGCCGCTGATTCTGTTGATGATGCTGGTGCTGGAATTGAGCCATGTCTCGATCTACATCCTGCATGGTCTCGGCGCAACGCTGCTGATCGCGCGCGTGCTGCATGGCATTGCACTGAGCTTTAGCAATTCATGGAAGTTCGGACGCTTCTGGGGAACGCTGCTGACCTTCATCGTGTTGCTGGCTGCTGCGGGTTTGTGCATCTATCAAGGTGTGCTCGGCCACATGCTGTGGTGCTGTACGCATATTCCAGAAGGCGTTGAATAGCTTCCTCTGCGTTGAATCCAATGTCTCACGCGGATAAACCTTTCTCCGCTGCGAGTGAGCGCAACTGCGAGCCAATCCTCGTGGTGTTGCGCGAGCACTTTTCGGATCGACGTAGCGTGTTGGAAATTGGTAGCGGCACTGGGCAGCATGCGGTGCATTTTGCTGCGACATTGCCACAGCTCATTTGGCAAACCTCAGATCGCGAGGAAAACCACGCAGGCATTCTGCTTTGGTTGGCGGACGCTGGATTGCCGAACGTCCAAGCACCGCTGACGCTGGATGTGAGCGGCGCATGGCCCGTGCAGCGTTACGATGCGATCTATAGCGCTAACACGTTGCACATCATGAGTTGGCTGGAAGTCGAGCAGATGTTTGCGAGATTGCCGCAAGTATTGAGTGATGACGCCAAGCTCGTGATTTACGGCCCGTTCAATTATGGCGGCCGTTTTACTAGCGATAGCAACGCAAACTTCGATGCATCTTTGCGCGCGGCTGTGCCGCATCGAGGGATTCGAGATTTTGAAGCCGTGGATATTTTGGCCCAAGCGGCGGGCCTGCAGTTGGTCGAAGATCGCGCCATGCCCGCCAACAATCGTTGCTTGGTCTGGCAGCGTGCTATCGCCGCGAAATGATTGCGTCTCAATCAGCTTGTCCCTGTGGCAGCGGAAAGATCTACGCAAAGTGCTGCGAGCCTCTGCATGTCGGAGCGGTAGCGACAAGCGCAGAGGCGTTGATGCGTTCGCGTTACAGCGCGTATGTGGCTCGGCTTGAGCCTTATCTGCTGGCGACTTGGCATCAGACAACACGGCCAGCTGCGCTAGATCCAGACGAAGGCGAACGCCTTACTTGGCTGGGGCTAACCGTGAAGCGTCACCTTGTCGTAGACGAAAAAAACGCCACAGTTGAATTTGTGGCGCGATATCGCATCGGTGGTGCCAGTGCGGTGCGCTTGCATGAGATCAGCCGCTTTGTGCACGAAGACGGCCGCTGGTTCTATCTCGACGGCAGCTTCCCAGGAAAAACTTAAGCGCCGCAATTACGTGAGGCGTTTTTCGACGTTCTTTAGTGTGCCTGCAAACGCTTTGGCGAGCTGCGGCGCAACGAGGCGCGTGAGAAGTCCGCCTACGATTGGGATGCGAATACGCAGGGT
>JAZKEM010000150.1:0-19881 GCA_040387055.1 Pseudomonadota bacterium
TTCGCACTTTGCATGCACAGCGAGACGTGAAGACCAGCGGCTATCAGCAGGAATTGCGATTGGTTTCGCCCAACGATGGTCCTTGGACTTGGATCGGCGGTGGCTACATCAGCACGTATAAAGCAGATATCACCTCGGTGCTCTACGCTTATCCCGGCCTCGCCGCACTGGCCGGTTTGCTGGACACGTTGCCGCCAGCATTGGTGGGCTCGCTGTATGACCCGGGGCTGGGCTTGGTTGCCACCACCACTGGATTGCATCCGGTCAACGCAAGCGAGAAGGCATTGTTCGGCGAAATCTCGCGCACGCTGTGGGACGACTTGAAAGTCACGCTGGGCGGACGCTTCTACAGCGTCAATGTCTCAGGCACCACCGTGACCAATGGCGCTAACCCGACCAACAACGGCACGCGTTCGATTTCTCAGGCGAGCAAGGGCTTCAGTCCGAAGGTTTCCGCAGCGTGGCATATCAGCGAAGACCTGATGATGTACGGCACCATCTCACGCGGCTTTCAGTACGGCGGATTCAACACCGGAACGCTGTCGTCGGTGCCGCCCACGTTCAAATCCAGCACGCTGTGGAATTACGAAGCGGGCGTGCGCACCGACTGGCTGGATCGCACGCTGCGCTTTGATCTCACCGGCTTTTACGACGTCTGGAAAAATCCGCAGGTTCGTCAGGTTACGCAAGACAAGATCGGCGCCTACACCGACAACGTCAGCGCCGCACGTAGCATTGGTGCCGAAACCACGTTGAACTACGCCACGCCAATTCCCGGGCTCACGCTGGAAAGCGCCGTGGCCTACATCGTCGCCGCTACCACCGAATCTTTCGACGATGCCAGCGGCAAAACGGTTACGCCTGGCACTCTCTTGCCGAGTTCACCGAAGTTGCAAGCGACGACGACGCTCGCTTATGCGCATGAATTCTCGGCTTGGCGCGCACAGACCTCGCTCACGCACAGCTATCAGGGTCATGCATGGAACGACATCGTTCATAGTTACGAGGTCGGTGGCTACAGTACGCTGGGCCTGAGTTTCGGCATCAGCCGTAGTGATCTGGATTACACGCCCAACCTCACGCTTCAGATCAATAACCTCACCAATGTTAATGCGCTGTCGTCTGCACTCGGCGGTTCTGACATCCTCCCGCTTGGTCCGGAGCTGGCACATCAAATCAGCCCGCGACTTTACGTACTGACGCAGCCGCGCAATATACGATTGAACCTGTCCTTGAAATTCTGAGCCATGTCGACCGATTCATTTCACGAAGGTAGCGTCAATATTGGTACGGGCTCCTTGCACTACCGCAGCTGGGGCAGCGCAGGAGATTTGCCTGACCTGCTGCTGGAACACGGCGGTGGCGGCAGCACTCAGGACTGGAATCTGATTGCACCGTTGCTGGCCGAGCACACGCGAGTCTTCGCCTATGACCGCGCCGGTTCCGGCAGTAGTCCGCGTGATGATCTCGGCCGCGGCGCGGTCGCTAATTCACAGCGTTTGTCGAAACTGCTTGAACAGCTGGAGATCAAAGCGCCGTTCGTGACAGTCGGCTATTCACTGGGCGGACTTTATGTGCGTCATTACGCGGCGCTGCACCCGGAGCAGGTCGCAGGACTGGTGTTGCTCGATGGAACGCCGACCCAACACACGCACAAGCCGTCGGATTTCAAGCGGGCGTTGCGCAATCTCTATCTGGTGCATTGGACCGCACGTTCCGGCCTCGGCACGCTGTACTGGTATTTGCGCGGGCGCAAGACGATGACGCGAGAAGTCTTCCAAGCTCATGTCGACCGCATGGCCGCTCCCGAGTTTGTGCCGAACATCAAGGAAGACTTGCATGCGATTGCCAGCGTGCAGTCGGATGTTTCTGCCTGCGGTGAAAAGCTGACCCACCCGAGCCTCGCACTGATTGCCGGCAGTGCGCCCAAGCCCATGCTTGCACCGCAACTGGCAGAAGTGCGCGTGCTGCATGATCAATTGATCGCCGACGCACCTGCGCCCTTGAGTCGGCAGATCGTCGTCTCCGATGCCAATCACAGCACGCTGGTGAGTGATGAGAAGCACGCCGCAACCGTGGCGAACCACATCCTGACGTTCCTACAAAGCTTGGCTGCCCGCTAAGCGATACCCTCAAATCAACCGCTCAGAAGGACATCATTGATTAGATGTCTTTCTGAGCGGTTTTTATTTGGATGCTAGCCAAAACGCTCCAGCCACAGGTTTCGTGTGCGCAGATTGTTAAGTCAGAGACCCGCTACTTTTCCGGCTTTGTGCTCAATCGCCAAAGCTACCGCCAAAGCTACCGCCAAAGCTACCGCCAAAGCTACAGGGCCTGCGCTTGCATTAATTTCAAACAATGCGAGCCTAATCCCTTTAGTCTTGAAATCCAGCAAACGAGGCGCTTGTGAAGATGCAAGATTGTTCGACATTGTGAATCCCTCGAGTCACGTCGAATTCTGATCATTCAATTAATTACAAAATCAGTGACTGGTTTATCAGACAGCGGCCTAGATTATCAGGCAGCCTGCTGTCATCTAATTGTGGTTGGGCATAGAACTTTGGCGCGCATCGACGAAATCAAAAGAGGAGGAACTATGCTTTATAAATACCGAAGTCTGAGCAACATGGAGTTTGCGCTCGATATATTTGTTCGGAAGCGACTGTACGCTGCCGAGTTCAAGTCGCTCAACGACCCGATGGAAGGGTCTTATACGTATGAGTCGGGAACCTTACGGCAGTGGCAAGTCGATGCCATTTTTTCCCAGAAGAATCAGTATCGTCTGACAGCTCTCAGTGAAACAGAAACCAATATGCTCATGTGGTCGTACTACGCTGACAGCCACAGTGGCATGGCAGTTGGTGTTGAGATCAATGATTCAGCAGCTGAACTGGTGCCCATCGAATACGTTCGTGATCTTGGTCTTGAGCATGACCACGATGACGTGGCCAAAAGAATCCTGAGCAAAAAATTCCGCCTCTGGCGGCACGAACGTGAGCAGCGCGTGTTTGTGCGCGACCGCTCCTTCGTCAAAGTAAGGGTGCACGAACTTATATTTGGTGTTGCAGCTAAGAAAGACACGAAAGATTTGGTCACCAAAATTGCCAAGAAATTCTGCCCGGAAATCAGCGTTCGGACCTTAGAGCGGGATGAACTCGACTGGGAAGGTACGTCAGAATGATGCCCAACAATCGCTTCCAGCCGACGTATTTGCCTCCGCTGCGCTCCGGCAAATCCGCGGCTGAAGCTGGGCGTTAGCCCTATGAACATTCGTCCGTTTGCGATTCAAGATGAGTCGACAGTTATTGAGCTATGGTGCCAGTATGACTTGGTGCGACTATGGAACGATCCCCATAAGGACATACAGCGAAAGCTAAACACTCAGCAGTAGATGTTCTTAGTCGGAGAAGATGACGTCGTCGGCGATAGGCTGATCCCAGTGCATCCTCAGAAATGGGAGAGTAGAGCGAGATCAACGAAAGCATTAGCGATCAACCATCATCATTCTTTAAATTTCGAGGACAACGCGCATGATCAAGTACTCACTTTTTGCACTGTCGATCGGTTTAGGCCTCTTGCCGTTACGGACCGGTGCTGCGACGACCATCTTCTTCGAAGATGCCAAGTGTCTTTCCGATCTTAAATCGGCTTGCATCAGTGATGCTGGAAAATGGGATCAGAATTTGTGCGCCAGCTTCGGGGCTGTTTCGTATGATTCTAAGTGCCTGTTTACCTATAAACAAAAAGACCTTCACGAGTACTGCGTAGCAGTAACACGTGCGCACCCTTCGTGCAATCGAGAGGTCAAATTTGCCGATGAAGCGGATCTTCAGAAAATGATGGAAGAGTTCCGAAAGCAAAGTGACGAGCGACTTCGCAAAATTGTTGAATCGCTAAAGGAGTCCGGCGCCATTGCACCGCCTGTCAATGTATCTCCGGCGCCTGTTGTCGCGCCCGGAGGATAGCCGCAAAGCTGCGCAATCTCGCTTCTACTCAATTGGAGAACACATGAAAAAGCGCCTTCTTTTTGCTGTTGCAGCTACGGGACTGACTATTTCTGCACATGCAGAGACAGCGGTATACATGGAGAACGCGAAGTGCGTCGCCGAAATCAAAGCCGATTGCCTTAAGAAACCACTCCTTGATTCCGAGTGCTCCGCGTTCGGTGGACGATGGAGCGACGTCGGATTCGGCGGTGGCAGTTGCATTTTGAGCAACCCGCTTATACGTCCCCAATACTGCGACCTTATTGCAAGCAAATCGCCGACATGCATCACGGTAGTTCAGATGCCAAATAGCGCGGACCTTAAAGCGATGATGACGCAGTTCCGTGAAGAAAATGATGGGCGCCTAAAAGCTATCCTTTCTGTGCTGAAGGAAGGCGGTGCAGCAGCGCCATCGATGGCAACACCCGCCTCTTCCACTCCCAGCAAATAGAGGCTCGCCATGCACCTGTTTCCTCGCATTAGCGATCTTCTGGCCGGCTCAAGCATTGCCGCGCTCGCAGTGACGACTGCTTTCTCGGCGGAGCCACCCTACTACTGCACGCAAGTCTGCAACTACCAACTTTCGTCAGGATACGACCGCAATGAAGACAGGCCGCTTGTCTTGGTCGAATTTGGCAACAAGCCGCAGGCAGGGAAGGATGCTCATCCAGGTGCTTTAAAAGCTTACAAAAACCAAATCGATCAACGCGACGCGGTTTCGCTGATATATGACGTTGGTCGGGCAACCACAGCTACCGCGTTGGATGTCTACGGAGCGGGCGCCGCCTCAGCTTTTGTTGATCTAGGGCTCGAGAAGCTTCAGGACCAAATCGTCGCCAAAAACAACGAGTACGCGAAAGAGCTTTTGGAGGGCGCCCTCGAAGACATGAAAGCTCGGGATGCAGCTACATTCTCTGCGATGCCAAGCATGACCGAGACAGAGCGATTAGCGGCAGCAAGCGCTGCCCTAAACACCTATCTTTCGAAGGAGGTTGTAGATGGCATTGACGGAGTTCACCAAGCGACTGCCATCGCAAACATTCAACGGACTTTGAACGACAACATGATCAAAGTCGCCCGCCAGAATGCGGAGCAGACTTCGATCACTCAGATGGACGTTAAAGATGCCTTTGGTCGTATAACAAAGGTTGAAGAAGCTGCAGCGCAGATGAAGGACGAGATGGCCAATGATGTCCAACTCCTGAAGGAAGGGCAGCAGGCTCTATTGGACAGCGTCGAACTGATTCAGAACAACGTGTCGATGAACAGCTACGACATCGAAGCGATCCAAAAAGTGATGTTTGGGGCTATGAGCCCCAAGGATCAGAAGGACGCGCTGGTCGCTGGTTTTTTTCGACGTATGCCGGACGATAAAAAAGCCGAATTGCAGCTGAAGGTGGAAAAAGCAGCTGCGCGGCAAGAGCTAACAGAAACTATCACCATGACTTTGACAGGGGTCAAATCGGCATTGAAGTTTGCGGAAGCTCTTGGCGTAGACGCTGATGTGGTTCAGAAAGCTAACACCGCTGTAAATTTTGCGAGTGCGGCTTTCAACATCGCGACTTCTTGGGGCAATCCGATGGCAATGCTAAGCGCTTTTGGCGGGGCAGCTAGCTTATTCGGTGGGCAATCTGACCCAGGCGCTGCAAGGCATGCGCAAGTAATGGAGAAGCTAGGCCTCATCCACAATGAGATTAAGGAGCTTCGAAAGCAGGTCGAAGAGATGCGTGTGCAGATGCATCAGCGCTTTGATGCACTTGAGGAAAGACTTGACCGGCAGCATGCACAGCTTCTGGAAAGCCAAGTGGCAGAGCGTGACGCAATCTCTATGTTAAGTGAGCAGCTAGATCAGCTGCTGACAGCTGACCTAATTTACTGTTTCAGCTTCGATGAGCACTGGCGCAATAAGACGTCGACGCCGTATAGCCATTCCGAGCTCGTGCGCTGGTTCAATCCTCCAACTTCACCAACGCAGGTGAGCAGCGGTGTTAGCTCGGAGTTTGGGTACTGTCGAAAAGGTCTGCAGGAAACGTCGCGTTTCAACGATGCCTTTGCATCCGCCGTGGTTTTCAAGCTCGGCAATGGTCTAAAAAATCAAGTGGATTTGAGCGACGCTGAGCGGGGGCAAATCTTGTCGAAAAAGGAAGCAGAGGCGTTTACTGCGAACTACTTTGATCCTAGCTATGCCTGGTTTTCAGATAATCCGTTATTCATTGATACAACAACAAAATCCTACGATGACGTAATGATTGGCTTGCTCGCACTTCCCGTGCAGACGCAGGCAGAAGCGCAGATCTATATCGGTGTGGGCGCCACGGCACCAGCGACGCAAGATGGTTGGCGAAATAAGGTGAAGGCGGGCGCTACTCAGCGTCCAAAACAGAAGAACCTCCGCAGTCTTTTTGACGCATTCTTATCTGAAAATCGCATTACTAAGGTCGCTCCACTTGCCGTAGGTGTCAGCGGCATGATGGACATGATGAACAATCACATGGATTCTCAGCCCAGAATGCTGACTAAAGAGCAGCTTCGGCAACGTGCATCATTCCCCCCCGCCGCAAACAATGCCGGGCTTGAACTTGTGCAGCAGTTTTTGTTACTAACGACTGTTGCATTGGCTCAAGAGAACATGGTCTCAGGTCCATTTATGCTTGAGTGGTTGGTGTCCACTGTTGATGCAGGTCTAAGGCGCGACTTGTCCCAAGAGCCTTTGGCGGCCACAGATAAGCGCTGCCGGGCTCAATACACTAAGACAGTGAATGGAAAGGAGATTTCCGTCGTCGATGACTATGCGCGTGCGATCTGCATGCTCGAAAGAAATCCGATTCTGCGATTCAATTTTTCGATCGCATGGGCTCAGAATCGCCTGCGACTTTCCGGCAGAGACAGTAAAGACCTCGGGACCGCTCAAGCGATTACGGCCCCATATACGACCATCGACAAACCGGACGATCTCACCGGACCAGGGTCTTGGATTCAGTGGGCGCTTGGCGACGCTCCTTTTGTGATCCAGACCAGCGATGGTAAGACGGAATTCGCGCTTGCTCTACCGTCTACCGCCACAGGCGCCAAGCTATACGTCACCGTTCCGAAAGCCGCCAACGTTCGGTCTGGTTCTCTGTATTTCCGTCAGTCAAGGGACAGACTGATCGACACACGAAAAATGCTAGCGACGCATCTGGGCTTTCTGACGATGCATTACTCACTGAGTACCGAGGAGTCGCGTTACGGCTACGACGCTCTGGTATACGCACACGGTGAGTTGTCAGATGTCGAGAAGCAATCAGCGGCTTTAAGCGGGAACTAAATCGAATGCGAACTGAGGAACTGAGTGAATGGCCAGAAAAAACAAACGTCACGCAAATCATCTCAAAATAGGAACAAAGGGGCCTGACTCGCATTAATTTAAAACAATGCGAGCCGGGAGCCTTTAGTTCTGCGAAGCTTGGTTGCTCGCTAAGCCTTAAGCGTTCAGAAGAACATCATTGATTAGATGTCTTTCTGAGCGGTTTTTATTTAGACACTTAGCCGCAGCGCTCCAGCCACAGATTTCGCGTACGCAGATTGTTGAGCCAGAGACCCGTTACTTTTCCTGCTTTGCGTTCAATCGCCAACGTTACATTCGCGGGCAAGGGAATGAATGATGTGCCGGTGAGGCTGCCGCCGAAGACTTCATCAGACCAGGCTTCAAGCTTGAAACGGGATTTGCCGTAGCTCGGCAGAAGATCCAGATAGAACGTGCCGTCTTCTAAAGTGATGGCCACTTCTGTATCGAAGTCGTCGTAGCGATAGCGGCCAATCAGGCCTTTGAAAACCTGCTGCGCATTGGTGACTTTTTGCGGCAAACGGATAAAGCGTTCGCGGTGTCCGCTGTCGCTGAAGTCCAAGGCTTTAAGATTCTTGCCAATCGTTTTCGGCAGATGCAGTTCTACGACGCCGTGGCCTGGATTGTTGATCGCCAATCGATTGCCTGATTTCTTCAACACACCGCTGACGGCATTGTGAATCGACAGCGCCAGCACCGGCTCCGGATTTCCTGCTTGCGGGTGTGCTTGCACGCCGAAGACGCGATGTGAACGTGGTGAATACCATTGGCCGTGCAGCGCTTTCCATTTCTTCGCGGGCAGGGGATTGTTCGGCGCTTCTAATACTGATTTATCGAGCAGGGCATCGATGACTTTCAACGCCAGTGCAGGCGCGCTGCCGTCCATGCGATTGCACATGATGACGATGTCGAGTGCGTGCTCGGGCACGGTGAGCATCTGGCAAGTGCCGCCCAGAACAGCGCCAGCGTGATGAATGATCTCAACGCCGCGATAGAACTCGCGAGTGAGGCCTAAGCAATAGTCACCCGTTGCGCCACTGGTATAGCGGGGCTTTTCCAGCATCTGCTTCCAGCTGCGCTTGCTGCCGACGACTTTCTTTTCGCCGCGCAGATGAACCAGCCATTTCAGCATGTCGTCAATCGATGAGACCATGCCGCCAGAGCCGAGCAATTCACCGCTCGGATAAATGCCGCGCACATAACTGCCATCAGCTTGTGGCAGATGAAGCGTGGCGATGCCTGGAATGATCCGCATGTCGCTCATCAGCAACTCAGTGTCGGCCATGCCCAATGGATCGAGGATGTGATTCCTCAGGAACGCTCCAAAGGATTCGCCACTGATGCGTTCAACCACCTTCGATAACAGGTGATAACCATTGTTGCAGTAAACCATGCGCTCGCCCGGCGCATAATTTGTGCTGTTGAAACGCTGGCTCAATTCCAGTCCCGCGCCGTCGCTCACCATATGCGCAAAGGCACGGTGCAGGAACAGCCCAGGCAGATCGTAAGGATCACGCAGGCCGCTGGTATGCAGCATCATCTCTCGCAGCGTCGGATCACCAGCGACGCCCTTCAGCTCGGGCAAATAGGTTCGCACGGCGGCATCGATATCGAGCTTGCCTTGCTCAGCAAGCAGCAGTGCAGAGAGTGAAGCGAAGTGCTTGCTGGTCGAGCCGATACGCATGCGAGTTTGTGGCGTATTCGCAGTGGCGTGCTCGATGCTGGCAAGGCCAAAGCCGCGTCGATAAATCGCTAGGCCTTTTGATGCAACGCCAACGATTAATCCTGGCGCATCGCTTTTATTCCAGGGCTGAAAGATTTCGTCCAGGCGCTTATTGATGGTGTTGGTCTTCATTCGATTTATTTGCTACGCGAGAAGTACAGATTTCTGGTGCGGGAAGTGCTGAGGAAAAATCCAGTAGCTTTCTTGCCGTCTCTTTCTATCGCGATGGTTCCGTGGAAAGGACGTCCACCTAATGCAGCTGTGAAAATAAAGGCGTCGCTGGAAAGTGCTTCGAGCGGCATGCGACAGGGGCTGTAGCGCGAGTGGAGATCGATATAAAGCTTGCCGTCATCGATGATCACTTCTACCGGCTGATTAAAATCGGCGAGTACATAGCTTCCTGTTAGATCAGCGGCCAAGTCCTGAGCAGTAGGTGGTACGTCAGGCAGATGAATCAGTGTTTCCTTGATGCCGCAGTTTTCGAATTCAATCTGCTCAATGCGCTTGCCCGCTTCAGGCAGCTCATAACGCAAGGTGAATTCGCCAGAGGTTGAATCACTGCCTAGGCCATCCGCTTGATCTTTTAAGAAACCCTCAGGCGAACCGGTAACCGAGAACGCAAGTTTCTCTTCGTGGACTTTGATGCCAAACACCAGTTTTGTTGTTGGCGAATAGTAGTGACCTGCCAGTGCTTCGCGTCCGGTCGACTTCGCTGCGACTGTCGGTGCTTGCAGAGCTGAGCCCAATAAGCCCTCTGCAATTTTTAAACTGATGCCGGCAGGATCGCTGTCTGAGCGATTGGCCATCACGATGATGTCCAGCGCATGATCGGGAAACGTCATCATCATGCAGGTGGAGCCAATGGTGCTGCCTGCATGGTGAACAATCTTCACGCCACGATGCAACTGCCGCTTCAGGCCGAAGCAATAGTTGTGCTCCAAGCCATTATTGAATTTTGGTAAGCGCGTCATCTCAGCCCAAGTGGCAGGCGTGCCGACTCGATCAGGCTTACGCAGATGCACCATCCAACGCAGCATGTCATCGATAGTAGAGACGATGCCGCCACCGCCAGTCAGTTCTTCGCAGGGATAAATGCCACGTTTATAAATACCGTTGGGCTGCTTGATGTGCGAGGTCGCCAGCCCGGGCGAGAGATCCATATCGTTAGGCACCATCTCTGAATCAACCATGCCCAGTGGTGTGAATACACGCTCTTTGAGAAATGCTGCAAACGAAAGGCCAGAGACTTTTTCTACGATCAAGGACAGCAACATGTAGCCGTAGTTGCTGTAGTTCCAGCGTTCGCCCGGTTCAAAATTGACGCTGGTGAATTCCGACGACCATTTGTGTGTGAGGCCTGCAGGAATTTGCGGGAACAGTCCTTCAGTCAGGAAGAACGCAGTGCTCTCCAGTGCATCACGTACGCCACTGGTGTGGCCGATCAATTGGCGCAGCGTTGGTTTGCCATTGGGGCCGGTCAGATCGGTGAGGTAAGTGCGGACTGGCGCATCAAGATCCAGTTTGCCTTCTTCTACCAACAACATGATCGACACTGCGGTGAATTGCTTAGTGGTCGAGCCAATGCGCATCCGCGTTTCAGGCGTGTTGGCAACGGCGAACTCGATGCTGGCTAGGCCAGTGGCTCTTCTATAAATCGTTTCATTATCTTTGGCGACGCCGATGACATAGCCCGGCGCGCCTTTGATATTCAGCGTCTCCAGTAGCTTGTCGAAAATAGCGATCGTGTTCGTGATGGAGGTTTCCACATTAGCCTCGATTCATGGCGGCAATCTTTTCAGATGTAGCCTTTGTAATGATTGGTTTGTTCAAACAGCGCTTGCGGTTTTCTCATCAAGTGCTTTGAGGGCTGCCTGAGTCTCCGCTTGCTTTGCTCGTGTGATCGGAAATGTCCAAAGCAGGAATGCAGAAATCACGGCGCCGAGTAGCGGCAACCACGCAGTGACTAATTTGATCGCGAAGACACCTTCCGTGGACTGATGCGTGACGGTGGCATCAAAGCCGATCCAGCCTGCAAGCCCCAAACCCGCTGCTGCGCCAATGCCGTGGATTGATTTGGTCATGAAGGAATAAACCGCGGAATAGATGCCGGACTGATCTTCACCTGATTGCAGTCGTCCATGGTCTGAGACATCGCCGATCATGGCCGGAATCGCAACCACGAGGGCAGTGAAGCAGAAGATGGCGATAGGATTCAGAATCATCAATGGGATCAGGCTCGCTTCTCCCGGCTGAAGAAAGCCAATACCCGCAGAAGAAACAGCCGTTAACACCAGCGCAATCGCTGCGACGCGATGGCGCTCAAAACGGATGCACATCCAGCCCCAGAACGGCAGGCTCAGTAATGAGAATGGCATAACGATCAACATGATCGCCGCATAGTGTTTGCCGAGGCCCAGATAGCTGGTAACGAAGAGGTAAGACGTACTGGCCGACATGCTGGCCACCATCGAGGCAGGCACAATCGCAAGCAGCAATCGCAGCAGCGGGCCGTTGCGCAGAATTGGCATGACCAACTCGCGCAAGCTCTGGCGTGGCTTCTTGATTTGTGGCGGTGCAGCTTCACCATCGGGCACTTTGGCGAGCGCGTAGAGGTTCATTGCAGGAACGCAGACGACAATGACCAGCGCTGTAAACGCCAGCGTCTTAAAGTTGAGTTCGGTGGTTGGCGTTATGCCAAGACTTTTGGTGATAAACGGCACGAGAAAGAAAACCAATCCGCCGGTTAGCATCGCGATTCCGCGCCACATTTGGATGCGCGCACGTTCTACATAGTCGCGCGATAAACCAAAGCTCCACGCGATGTACGGAATCTCAGTGAGTTTCCAGCCGACGTAAGTGACCGTCATCCAGATGCCGAAGTAGGTGATGGTGACGTTCGGTGGTGGGCGATACAGAAACCACAGGCCGATGACAGTGACGACGGTGCCCGCGAGAATCCAAGGCTTGCGACTGCCTGTATTGCGGAACGTTCTGTCCGTGAGATAACCAATCAAGGGATAGGTGAGACCGTCAAACAGACGCGTCAGCAAAAGTACGGAAGCCAGCGCCACCAGTGACAATCCCGCATGCGCTGCATAAATGCCTTGCACCTGCGCTTCTGGCGCGTGCATAAAGCCTTGCATGATTCCTGGCAGTGAAAAGGCCAGCAGGATGTTGCGCTTCAAAGGCGTGTTGGTATTCATTTGCTCCTTAATCGCAGAATAGAGCCTGCGGATAGCGACTCTATTCCCGAGTGTGCTTTCATATTTTGATATCGACCATACGGGAAAACACCGGAATGGTGTCTGGCTAAGCCATTAGTCCGCAAATGGATTTTCGACGCGTGGCCAGTAATTGAGGCTGCGAATCTTGTAGGGAATTGCCGCCATATTCCGGTCCGTGGTTCCCGGGGTCATCAGGTAAATAATCTCGCCGGCAATCGGCGCGAACCCCTGATGAAAATGTTGATTGGACTTGACCACGATCAGTTGTTTCTTCAACACATCAATGCCCAAAGACTTGAAGGTCTCCGGCGAAAAGACCTGGCCTCGAATGGAGTTCAGCACCAAATCAAGGCCATCGTCCGATTGAACCCAGACAACGGTTCCCAGCGGCATGCGCATGCCCAAGCCTTGTTCAAACTGATTCTCATGGATGGCGCGCACCGTGACTTTCAGATCAACCGGATCGCCCGACATCGGGCCGCACTTTCCGCCGATGCGTAAGTTGAGCGTTGCGCCGACGCCTGCGCTTCGGCACACATGTATCGCGCCGACATCCCAGAAATAGCCGAGCACCGCATTGCTGATTCCGGCGTCCAGCAGGGCGCGGAGTACAAACGTGGCATCGCTCATCGCACCGCCGCCGGGGTTATCGCCGGTATCGGCCAAGACCACCGGAGTCGCTTTGGATTGATTCGCTTGCTTGAGCACTTCAGACAAGGGCGGTGTTTGAAGATCGGCTTCTCGTTGATCCCAAATCTCTTGGCCTAATTGCTTTGCAAGCTTCGCAGCCTTGTCGGCATCGCCATCGGCAATAACCCAGAAACGTGCGCCAGAATCTGCGACATCACCTGCTGGAAATCCATGGCCGAATGACACCGAAAGAATGCCGTCTTTACCTTCGAATGATTTCATGCGTGCGACGAAGGACTGCATCGGCTCGCTGGTGGTTGCCCACTTTGCGACCATGCGCGTGTCGTACACCGCGGTCACCGGCGAGATCTTTTTGGCGACATGATCAACCATGATTTTGTACAGCTCGCGTTCGCGTTCCAGAATGTCGGTGTGCGGATATTCCTTGTAGCAAATGATCGCATCGGCATTGCTCTGCATTTTTTCGGTGTAGTGACAATGCAGATCAAGCTCAACGCCGATGTGGATGCTCGGGCCGGTGATCTGGCGTACGCATTCGATCAAGTCACCTTCGCAATCGTCATATCCCTCGGCGACCATTGCGCCGTGTAGATAAAGCTGGACTGCATCAATCGGCATGGCTTGCTTCAAGTCCGCAAGAATCCGTTCACGGAATTCTTCGTAAACCGCACGTAGCGTTCGTCCGGCAGGTTGTGCAAACGCACAAAGACTTTCGACGACTTCATGGCCATCAGCCGCCGCCATGCGTTTCAGTTCGGCATGCATGGCGCCAACGCCAGCGGGGTCCTTCAGGCTGGCGTCATTCAGATGGATACCGTAAGTCTCGTAATCACCGCGTCCGGTAGGGACCACCGCGAAAGTATTGGTCTCGGTAATCAGCGTCGCTGCGAATATCTTCATGGGCTCAACTCTAGACCAACCGGAAACGTTCGGAAATTGCAGCGGGGAGTGTGCGATCAAACGGGGAGGCGCCATACCGAGGAATCACCGGATTTGAGCGCCACAAAGCAGTGCTTTTCTGCTCCAAAGCACCAATTTCCCGTGTTTCTTCTGATGTGAATACCTAGTCCGTGCTGCTTTACTGCCCCGGTCAATTTTCCGAGAGCTATTCAGATGAGCGTTGCCTCCAAATTTGAAACCACGGTGACCTTGCGTACGCCATACCTGCTTTTCCTGGGCGAGGCTGATCACGACGCGCGCGCCAAGACGGCGTTCGGTCTGCGCGACTGGGCCCCGAAACTGTGTCTGGGCCAGATTCGCCTCCCGGCTTGCAAGGTGACCTTGGGCTTGCCCGACATGACGCCTGCCTCGGCTGCGATTGCAGGCGCGGGTTCGCTGGTGATCGGTGTTGCGCCCAAAGGCGGACAGATCGCTGAAAACTGGATTCCGACGCTGCGTCTGGCGATTGATGCCGGTCTGGATATCGTCAGCGGTATGCACGATTCACTGGAAGATATTCCCGGCCTCGCCGATGCAGCAAAAGCGCGCGGCGTTCGTTTGATCAACGTCCGCAACCCGCCAGCGAATTTGCCGACAGGCACCGGCCTCAAGCGCACGGGCAAGCGCTTGCTGACTGTGGGAACTGATTGTGCATTGGGCAAAAAATACACCGCGCTGGCGATTGCCAATGCGATGCGCTCGCAAGGTATCGACGTTGATTTCCGCGCAACCGGCCAGACCGGAATCATGATCGCAGGCCGCGGTTTGCCGATGGATGCGGTCGTCGCCGATTTCAGCGCGGGCGCAGCAGAATGTTTGTCACCCGATGCCGCCCCTGATCACTGGGATATTGTGGAAGGACAGGGCGCGCTGTTCCATCCTGCCTACGCGGGCGTAACGCTGGGCTTGCTGCACGGCACGCAACCGGATGCGCTGGTGCTGTGCCATGACCCTGCGATCTCAAGAATTAAATCGCTGCCGGTTTTCCCAACGCCGAGCCTTGAAGTTGCTGCGGCTCGCTATCTCGAAGCGGGCGCACTGACGAATCCCGCGATTCGCTTGGTCGGCGTTAGCCTGATCACGGAAAACATGGATGAGGTGACTCGCCAGCGAGTGTTGGGCGACGCTGAACAACGTTTAGGCGTTCCTGCATTTGATCCCTTGAAGACTTCGCTTCAGCCGGTGATCGATCGTATGCTTGGTCGATGAAACGCAAGCTCAAAGTCAGTACGCGCTCGTGGCGGCTCAAGGAGCCGTTTGTCATTGCGCGTGGCAGCCGAACAACAGCCAACGTGATTGTTGTTGAGCTAGAAGCGGATGGACATACGGGGCGGGGCGAGGCGGTTGGTGTCACCTATAAGGGCGAAACGCTTGATGGTTTGATCAAGCAGATTTCAGAGGCCCAGGCTGTGATTGAAGCGGGCGCTACCCGAGAAGAGCTTTTGCGGTTTCTTCCTGCTGGCGGTGCACGCAATGCGGTTGATGCGGCGATGTGGGATCTGGAAGCCAAACAGTCAGGCATCCGTGCATGGAAAAGTGCGCGAGTGAAATCGGGCGATAGCGTGGAAACCGCCATCACCATTGGCATGCGTTCTTTGGATGCTTACGAAACTGCTGCGAAACAATTAGCAGATTATCCATGGATCAAAATCAAAGTCGCGAAGGATAATCCTGTAGCGGCTGTAGCGGCTGTCCGTAAGGCGGCGCCAAATTCGCGTCTGATTGTTGATGCTAATCAGGCATGGGATTTGAATGACCTTCTTAAGTTCGCGCCTGAGCTGGATAAACTTGGCGTCGACTTGCTCGAGCAGCCGCTGGCTGTAGGTCACGACGGAGGCTTGGCGGGTGTGCGATGCCCCATTCCTATTTGCGCGGATGAATCGATCAATACCATTGATGACTTAGCGCATCTGGTCGGGCTTTATAGCTTCGTCAACATTAAGCTCGACAAGACCGGCGGATTGACCGCCGCGTTGACGCTTGCGCATGCGGCAAAGGACTGCGGATTTCGTCTGATGAGCGGCTGCATGGTGGCGAGTTCTCTGGCGATGGCTCCGGCAATGATTCTGGCGCAGATGTGCGAGATCAACGATCTGGATGGTCCTTTGCTACTTGCAGAAGACTGGCAGGGCGGCATTAACTGTGAGCGCGGCAAGATGCAGCCACCTTGGCCTGATTTTTGGGGCTAGGATCGTCGGTAGAGCAGGGAAAACTCCCAGTATTTATACGGATGTGTTCGCAGTTGTGAACTGCGAAATTCATTTAACAAATTATGTTGCTTGATTAGGGCTGCCATGAAGATTTTTGCCGCTACCTTTGCTACTGAAACCAATACTTTCGCTGTCGCGCCGACGGGGCGTATTGATTTTGAAACGGTTGGCGTCTTTCGTGGTGATGGTAGTGCGATGAGCCCTACAGGCATCGGCATTTTTCACGCTGAACTACAAAAGCTTGCAGCAGCAGACGGACATACGCTGATCGAAAGTCTCGCAGCGTTTGCGCAGCCCTCGGGTCCTACGCTGCGCGCGGTGTATGAAGAATTCCGTCAAAACATTCTTGATGATCTGAAGGCGGCAATGCCGGTGGATGCGGTGCTGTTGGTGCTGCACGGCGCGATGGTCGCGCAGGGTTATGACGATTGCGAAGGCGATCTCACAAAGCATGTGCGAGAGATCGTCGGCCCAAATGTGCCGATTGGCATGGAGTTGGATCTGCACTGTCATTTCACTCAGCTGATGCGCAAGAGCGCGGACATCATCATTGCTTATAAAGAATATCCGCACACCGACGGCATTGATCGTTTGCGCGAGTTGTATGCGCTGACAACGCAGCAGGCCAAGGGCAATATTCGTCCTGTGACCGCTGTGCATGATTGCCGCATGGTCGGCATCTGGCACACCACGAAAGAGCCGATGATTTCCTTCGTCAAGCGCATGCAATCGTTCGAGGGCAAAGATGGCGTGCTGTCGGTATCGCTAGGACACGGATTTCCCTGGGGCGACGTTGTCGAAAATGGCGCGATGCTGTGGGTTGTCACTGACAACGACATGGAGAAAGCAGACGTGCTGGCCAAGCAATTGGGCCGCGAGTTCTGGGATCTGCGCGCTCAGACCTATGAAGCACCAATGACGATTGCTGCGGCACTGACCGAGGCCAATGCTGAAAAGACAGGACCGGTTGTGCTGGCTGACATTGGCGACAATGCAGGCGGCGGTGCAATGAGTGATAGCACCTTCGTGCTCAAGCAGATGATTGACATGGGTATCAGCAACGCTGCCATCGGCGCTTTCTGGGATCTGGGTGCAGTCGCAATCTGTAAAAGCGCTGGTGTCGGCGCAGAAATTGATCTTCGCCTCGGTGGCAAGTGTGGCCCGCAGTCCGGCGATCCGGTCGATGTGCGTGTCACGGTGCGTGCCATTAATGATCAACACAGTCAGCGCGGGCTCGGCGCGATCTATCCATTGGGCACGGGCGTGTGGGTTCAAACGGAGAACGGCATCGATATCGTGTTGAACACCCGTCGCACGCAAGTATTCTCGCCTGATGCTTTCGAGAACCTTGGCATTTCGATGACTGATAAGAAGATGATTGTGGTGAAGTCGTCGCAGCACTTCCACGCACTGTTCGCGCCCATCGCGGCCAAGGTGCTCTACATCGGAACGCCCGGTTCAACCTCGCAAACGTTTGCGGATATTCCATTCGTTAAACGCAGCTTGAACTATTGGCCTAAAGTAGAAAATCCATCGTAGCGCGATACCGAGAGAAGCTAATGTCGTATGTCCTGCTAGAAAATGCCCGACTGTTTGATGGCGTATCGCCTGCACTCAGAGAAGGCGTGTCGGTGCTTATCGATGGCAATCGCATCGTAGAAGTTTCTGATTCAAAAATGGAGTCGGTGACCGCAGAGCGCATCGACTGCTCAGGGAAAACCCTGATGCCGGGCATGATTGATGCCCATGTGCATATCTACGCCGAGTCGCTGAAGTTCGGTTCGCCCGAGCCACCAATTACGTATCGCGCCCAATACGCGCAGAAGTTCATGCGTCACATTCTGGGCTGTGGCTTTACCTCAATCCGCGATGTTGCAGGCGGTGACCATGGCATGGCGATGGCGCTACGCGACGGATTCTTCGTTGGTCCGCGCTATTACTACGGCGGTCTGTGCCTGTCGCAAACCGGCGGTCATGGTGACCTTCGCCAGAACTACGCCCCAGCATCGTTCTGCGACTGCGGCGCAACCCACAATTTCCTTGCGGTGATTGCCGATGGCGTTGATGAGTGCATCAAGGCGGTTCGTGAGGAACTGAGAAAGGGCGCTAACCACATCAAGATCATGGCATCGGGTGGCGTGCTTTCTCCAAGCGATCCATTGGATAAATGCCAGTATTCCGATGCAGAAATTCGCGCCATCGTTGAAGAATGTGATCGACGCGGTGCTTACGTGGCAGCGCATTGCCACACCGACAAATCCATCCGTCGCTGTGTTGAGCTCGGTGTACGCACCATTGAACATGGCACGCTGATTGAAGAAGAAACAGCGCAGTTTGTTGCTAAGAGCGGCGCTTACGTTGTGCCAACAATGGCAACCATCTTTGCGCTCAAGGATGAGGGCAAGTCTTTCGGTATTGATGCAGTCTCTTACGAAAAGCTCTGTCGCGTTGCAGATGCTGCAATGGATGGACTCGCCGTGATGAAAAAGGCTGGCGTCAAAATGGGCTTCGGTAGCGATCTGATTGGGCCGATGCATGTAAGGCAGGGCACCGAATTCTCTTTGCGTCGGAACATGTTGTCGGCGTGGGACATTCTTCATTCAGCAACGGCAGTGAACGCAGAAATCGTCGGCATGGCTGGTCAGCTTGGTGTCGTTAAGGCCGGCGCTCTGGCAGATCTGTTACTTGTTGACG
Organism: Pseudomonadota bacterium; assembly: GCA_040387055.1. GTDB lineage: Bacteria > Pseudomonadota > Gammaproteobacteria > Nevskiales > Nevskiaceae > Stenotrophobium. Next base: position 18,753 of record JAZKEM010000150.1, read on the forward strand.
GTAATCCGCTCGAGGATATCGAGCTGTTAGCAGCGAATGGCGCGCATCTATCGATGATCATGGTCGACGGCAAGTTCATCAAGCGTAGCGTTTAGCTGTGTGCAATTGCTTCGCGATGCGTATGGCGGTTTCACAGGCATCCATTCGGCGCAGGTAATCTTAATAACGCGGCCTATGTTTTCGGAAGACATTCTCGATTGTCGCGATGCCGATTAACCAACAGCGGTAGTCTAGGTTCTTGTTGGGTGATGAATCACAGCGGCTCACTTTGAGACAATATGCGTACGAGTATTCTTGACCTATTCAGAATAGGAGTAGGGCCTTCCAGTTCGCATACGGTTGGCCCTATGCGGGCCACCTATGCCTTTGCTACCTCGCTCGCTACTTATGGGCAGCTGTTGGAAACGAAGCGAATTGAGATCGAGCTGTTCGGCTCTTTGGCGCTGACTGGATTGGGGCATGGCACCGATCGCGCAGTCTTGTTAGGTCTCAGCGGTGAGCGTCCAGACACGGTTGATCCGGACTCCATCGAACCGATCATTGTTTCTATCAAGACCCATCAGTGCCTGAATTTACTTGGTCAGCACTCGATCAATTTCAACATTGCTACTGATTTGTTGTGGCGCAGAGATTTGACTCTGCCGGGTCATCCCAATGCTCTGGCGTGTCGGGCATTCAATGCGGATGGAAAACTTCTGCAAAGCCGAACCTACTATTCCATTGGTGGTGGATTCGTATTGCTCGAAGGGGAGTCTGCACAAGCTGAGGTTGAGCATGTAGTGCCGCATCCTTTCTCCAGCGCAAGAGAATTACTTGATCGTGCGACCGCTGCCAATCTTCCGATCTGGAAGGTGATTCTGGAAAACGAATCAGCGCGTCATGGTGAGGCTGTGGTGCGCAAGTACGTTGATGACATCTGGGCCGCCATGCGCGCCTGCATGGAACGCGGACTGATCACCCCTGGAATATTGCCGGGTGGTTTGAATGTAAAACGCCGTGCGCCACGTTTGCATGCACGACTCGTGGAGCAGAGCAGCAAGGATCCGATGGTGGGAATGGATTGGATCAATGTTTATGCGATGGCTGTTAACGAAGAGAATGCTGCGGGCGGGCGTGTCGTTACTGCACC
>JAZKEM010000151.1:0-3282 GCA_040387055.1 Pseudomonadota bacterium
ACGACACACACAGCAGGATGATTGACTGGTCGGTGTTCAACAAAGCCGCGCCACCAGTGGCTGGTGATCCGACACGAATCTATCGTGCTGGCGACTTTGACTTCAGCCTGGTAGCCGAGTCAGCCGCGATCGACGCGGGAGTTGCGCTACCGGGCATCACCGACGGCTTCACCGGCAACGCACCAGACCTTGGTGCGATGGAGTTTGGCAAGCCAGCACCGAGTTATGGTCCGCGCCCGCTTGCACAACAGCCTTGATGTCCCGGCTTAGTGTAATAAGTCCGATTCGCCGCTGCGCAGCTTCATCGTGACAAGTCGGAGCGGAATTGGCCCGCCAATACGGAGTCGCGAGTCCGCTGTGCGAACTCGGCGACGAAGTCTGGAGATGTTCGCGAACGAACATCAGTGTCTGCTGGCGTACACCTGATCAACCTCTTGGGTCACTAGTTCACTGATTTCCCTGGCAAATAAATTTGGCATTCAACTTGCCTCTATTCGGGGTGAAAGAAAAATCATCTCGAAGGATGAGTCAACCATGCTCCTGAATTATCTGTTGATCGCACTGTACAACATCAAACGCCACCCACTGCTCTCTGCTATCAAGGTACTGAGCCTTTCCATCGGCCTTGGTTGCGGCTTGCTCGTGCTGATGCATGCGCAGTATGAGCTCAGCTTCGATCGGCATTTTGCGAACAGCGAAGACATCTATCGGCTGGTGACGAACAAGGAGGGTGTCAGTACCCCAAACTCGGGGCCTCCCATTGCACCGGCTTTACGAAAAGATTATCCGGAAATCGCTTACATCAGCCGCATGCGGCCGGGGAAGGGAACATTCAAGCAGGGCGAATTGTCTCTGACTGCCGATTACTATTGGGTAGAGCCGGACATCCTTAATGTGCTCTCGCTGCAGTTCGTCAGTGGTGACGCTGCGACGGCTTTGGACACGCCTGATTCCCTGGTACTTAGCGAGACGGCCGCCGCGAAGTTTTTCCCGGGCCAGGAAGCGCTTGGCCAGACGCTGACATTGGATAATAAAAGTGATCTTCGCGTGACCGGGGTGATGCGCGATTTGCCCGTGAACACGCACATCGACTTGCAAGTATTAATTGCTGCGGATGCCAGCCCCTCACTGTATGGCGAGCATATTTTTAACGACCAGCGCAGCTGGGGCGGTGGACAGTTTACCTATTTGAGGCTACCTGATGCTGACAGCGCAAAGGCAATTAGCGCAGACCTTGGTAACTTTCTTGAGCGCAACCTGCCGGACGATCAACGCAACGTGGCTACTGGCATGCAGTTGAGTCTTGCGCTGGAGCCGCTGCATGACATCCGTCTTGGCGGGCGCACAAGCGTCGGAGCTCCCGGCGACAACACACTGCAATTGTTGCTCAGCCTTGCCGCCTTCGCCGTGCTGATCCTGCTGACCTCCTGCATCAACTTCGCCAATCTGGCGCTGGTGCAAGTGCAGCAGCGCAGTAAGGAAGTGGGCGTGCGCCGGGCGCTGGGGGCCACTCATTCGCAGATCGTGGTGCAGTTCCTGCTGGATTCCATGCTACTGACTTTGCTTGCACTACTGCTGGTACTGCCGGCGATTGAACTCGCGATTCCTGTTTATACGGCGCTGACGGCCGCCAAGTTCACGTTTGCTTCGGCATTAGCGACCAGCTCTGTCGCGCAGATGACCGTATTTGTGTTGGCTACTGGCGTGTTGTCGGGCCTATTACCGGCGTTGGCACTGGCGCGCTTCAAGCCGGCGCTCGTCATCAAGGGCGCCGGCGTACAAGGCCGTTACAGCAACTTGCCGCGCGCTGGAGTTACCGTGGTGCAGTTTGGTTTTTCCACCGCGCTGATTCTGCTGGCACTGGCGATCGTCATGCAGATCCGGCATCTCAATACGATGGACATCGGGTTCGACAAGAACAATCTGCTCGTCATCGATACCGTGGTGACGTTTGGTGTCGACCGCGTCGGCTATGACGCTATGGTCAACGAGTTGCTCGGGCATCCCGGCATTCTTGCCGTCAGCAGGACCAATGCGGTACTGCCAGACGCGGGTGGGAGTGGCGCCTTTTCGCGACCTAGCTACGGACCGGATGATTTCCAGAACTTGAGATGGGCGATGGTGGACACGGGCTATTTCGATACGCTGCGACTCAAACTCATCGCGGGGCGCTGGTTTTCCGACGAGTTTGCAACCGACTTCCATTTCGGGCCAAGACGAACAGGATCATCGGTGCAGCCGGGTGCGGTTATTACCCGCCAGGCAGCACGCACACTGGGCTTCGATTCACCAGAGGCTGCACTTGATCAGATCATCGCCCAAAGCTTTCCGGCCTCGATTGGTTCCAATCGCATCATCGGTGTGGTGGAAGATTTCCGCTTCAGTGGCGGGCTTGACTCGCAATCCACTGACGTCCTGCGCGCCACCACGGAACCCGTACGTGTGTTGCTGTTGAGGCTAGACCCAAGACAGCAGGAAGGTACGTTGGCCTTCATCGACGACGTATGGGCGCGTCATCATCCAGGCTTGCCAATCAATCGCAGCTTCTTCAGCGATACCTACAACGGCATCGTTGCGGCACGCACGCAGGGCATCAGTATTGCAGCGACATTTGCGAGCGTGGTCACGATCATCATTTCCGCGATGGGACTGTATGCATTAGTGTTCTACTCCACCGAGCGGCGCACGAAGGAAGTGGGCATACGTAAAGTGCTGGGTGCAACGACGCGTATGGTTATCAGTCTGTTGACGTGGGATTTCCTGAAGCCTGTTTTGCTCGCTTGTGCGCTCGCTTGTATCGGCGGCTATTTTGCCATCGGCTGGTATACGCACCAGTTCTCGTCGCGCGTAGAAGTCACGCCGCTGCTCTATGTGTTGGTGACTACCAGTACTTTGCTGCTCGCTGTGTTGATCGTCGTCGGACTTTCCTACCGCGCGGCGAGTGCACATCCGGTGCAATCATTGCGTTACGAATGAGGAAACGGAAACGGGTGTTGCGGTCATGGCGCTGAAACACACTGAATTAAGGCATTTCTGCACCGGCCATAATCTGCGCACGCCAAACTGCCGGCGTGCCTGTTCCGCGCTCATGCCTGCAAGTCCCGTCAGCTTGTTTCAAGTTTCACCCATCTCGCTCAATGGATTGTTACCGACGCGGATTGCCAAAGTTGATGCTACTGCTCGCGACAGACCCGGACAGCAGTTGTTCATCCCATAACTCCCGCTGTTCATCCGATTCCGGGTGCCGATTCACGCTGGTATCTTTATCATGGCTGGCCTCAA
>JAZKEM010000152.1:0-10484 GCA_040387055.1 Pseudomonadota bacterium
CTGATTGATAGCGCAGGCGAACCAACCCGCGAGGCACTGGAACGCGTGCTGGCATTTCTTAAAGAACAACTGGGCTAAAGCCACACATCCGCAGAAACTCGGGCAAACTGCACGCCAATCTATTCCTTGTCTGAGAGACGTCTATGACCACCATCAACCCTAAAGCGCCCGTACTGGTTACAGGCGCCAGCGGCTACATCGCCAGTTGGATCGTTAAATACCTGCTGGAGGCCGGTCATACCGTGCATGGCGCGGTGCGTGATCCCGCGAAAAAGTCTGGTCTTGAACATCTGCATGCACTTTCAAAACAGCACCCTGACCGTCTCAAGTTATTCAAGGCTGATTTGCTTGCGCAAGGCAGCTACGACGCGGCAATGGAAGGTTGCGAGTTAGTGATGCACACCGCTTCGCCTTTCGTGATCAGTGGCTTTAGCGATTCAATGGAAACATTGGTACGCCCAGCCTTAGAGGGCACGCGCAATGTACTCGAAGGCGCCAATCGCATCGGCAGCGTTAAACGCATTGTTCTCACCAGCAGCGTTGTAGCCATTCACGGTGACAACATCGATTCTCTGAAGGTACCTAACAACACCTTTACTGAAGAACACTGGAACAGCACCAGCAGCGCCGATCACCAGCCTTACCCTTACTCCAAAACAGTCGCGGAGCGTGAAGCCTGGGCCATCAACAGCAAGCAATCCCGTTGGGACATGGTCACGATTAATCCCGGTCTCGTGCTTGGCCCCACGCTCACCAAGAGCAGCGACTCCGCCAGCATGGGCATCATGAAACAGTTGGTCGGCGGCATGATGTTCCCCGCCGCGCCGCATCTGCAGATGGGCTTGGTGGACGTGCGTGATGTTGCGATGGCACACATCAAAGCCGGCTATACGCCCACCGCCAAGGGCCGCCACATCACCAGCGCGGGCAATCCAACCATGCTGCAACTGGGCAAGCTGCTGCGTAAGCGTTTCGGAAACAAATATCTGTTCCCATTCATGCAAGCACCCAAGGGGCTGATTTGGTTGATCGCCCCGCTCGCAGGCATGACTCGCAAATACATCAGCCTCAACGTTGGCTATCCAACAAGATTTGATGCCAGCAAGAGCCAGCGTGAACTGGGCATGAAGTACCGCACGACGGAAGAAACCGTGTGCGATCACTTTCAGCAAATGCTTAACGATGGCGTGATCAAGCGTCGCGGTTAATCGCGACATAAACCGCTGTAAATAAAAAAGGCCGGAAAACATCCGGCCTTTTTTGCACTTCTGGACTACTGAAATTACTGCTTCGCAGCACCTGGCTTGGTCATTACTGGACCCTTCATCGCCGGAGCTGAAGCAGCAGGCGCTGCTGCGGCCTTAGGTGCCGCATGATGTTCAGCTTTGGCTGCAGCCGCTGGTGCTGCGGCTTTCGTTGGAGCCTTAGCTTCAGCATTTGCGGCTTTAGCAGCGCCGCGCGTGTAGACGATCTGCTTGGAACCACCTTCGCAACTGCCAACAACCTTCTGACCTTTAACATCAGCGGCAGCAACAGCCTCTAGGCTATAGCTCTTAACGCCTTTGCCATCGAGCTTCTTTGCAATCTGTGCTTTTACGTCATCGCAAGGCGTGCCTGCGAATACGGGCATTGCAGCGACAGCTGCAAAGAGTCCAGCCATCAAAATTACTTTTTTCATGTCGCTCCCCTGATAGGTTTGTGTTTCAACATCTATTTTCGCGAGCGGCAAATAGAGCTGCTCAGAACTGCTCACGTTCCCTGTCTCGACTTGATCTTATAGCATTTGCTGCGCTGCCCGCTAACCCGCCACTGGGCCTTAGCCCATATGGAAGAAAGCCAGCTTGTTACCGTCCATATCCCGGCAATAACCGGCATAGAAGCCATCGCTACGAGGGCCGGCCGGGCCTTCATCCTTGGCGCCCAGTGACATAGCTTTGTTATAGAGCTGGTCGACCTGCGCTTTGGTATCACAGGTTAGCGAAACCATTACGCCGTTACCGACAGTTGCCGCTTTTTTGTCATAAGGACTAATCACGCACAAGGCAGGTGTGCCCGGCTTGACCGCCCACATGATGAAGGTTTCATATTCCATCACACGCTTCGCGCCGATCTCACCTAACAGAGCGTCATAAAATGCCGCAGCGCGCTGAATATCGTTGGTACCTAGGGTTACGTATCCGATCATTAGTTTTCTCCTTGATTTTATGAACTTTGACTGGCGCTAAGTTTAATCCTGCATCTACCCTGCGCGCATCCCCGTAACGTAGCAGGCCCATCGCATCTGTGGTTTGATGCGTCACTACTTTTAACTGGATCGACCATGATCACTGTCCATCACCTCAATAATTCCCGCTCGCAGCGCGTACTTTGGTTTCTTGAAGAGCTAGGCGTGGAATACCAAATCAAACACTACCAGCGTAATTCCAAAACCATGCTGGCACCGCCTGAGCTAACGAAAGTGCATCCCTTGGGCAAATCACCGGTGATTACCGATGGCGATCTGACCATCGCTGAGTCCGGCGCAATCATCGAATATCTGGTGGAGCGTTATGGCAAGGGCAAATTCATTCCTGCTGCCGGCACGCCAGAACGACTGCGTTACACCTACTGGCTGCACTACGCAGAAGGCTCGATGATGCCGCTGCTGGTGATGAAGCTGATCTTCGGCGTGATTCCCAAACGCTCGCCTGCAATCATTCGTCCGATTGCAAACGGCATTGTCTCCAACGTTGAAAAGAATTTCCTCGGCCCGAATCTGCGCACGCATCTCAACTACATTGAAAGTGAACTCGGCAAAAGCACCTGGTTTGCAGGTGATGAACTGACTGGGGCAGACATTCAGATGAGCTTTGTGATGGAAGCATCTTCAGCTCGCGGCCCCGATGGCAATCGCCCGAATTGCGCGGCATTCTTAAAGCGTATTCAAGAACGTCCGGCCTATCAGCGTGCGCTGAAAAAAGGCGGACCTTACGAACTGATGAGCTAAGGACAGCATGAAACAAATTTTTATTAGTGCCAGCGGCGGCCCAGAAAAACTAGTTCTGCGTGAAGCTGCGGATCCACAGCCACAGGGCAAGGAAGTCCGCATTCGCGTCAAAGCCAGTGGCATCAACTTTGCCGACATCATGGCGCGTGAAGGACTGTATCCCGATGCGCCCAAACTACCTTGCGTGGTGGGCTACGAAGTCTCTGGCATCGTCGATGCCGTCGGCGCAGATGCGGATCCAAGCTGGCTCGGCAAAGCAGCATTCGGTCTGACTCGATTCAACGGTTACTCGGATGTCGTCGTGGTTCCGGAGAATCAGATTTTCCTGAAACCCGAAGCACTCAGCCACGAGCAAGCTGCAGCGATCCCGGTGAACTACCTCACGGCCTGGCAATTGCTCGTTGTGGTCGGCTCACTATCAGCAGATGAAACCGTACTGATTCATAACGCAGGCGGCGGTGTTGGCTTAGCGGCCATCGATATCGCGCGCCATATCGGTGCGACGATCTATGGCACCGCTAGCAGCGGCAAGCATGCGTTTCTGAAAGAGCGCGGCCTGCATGAAGCCATCGACTACACGCGCGGTGATTGGGCTCAGGACGTGATGCGTCTCACCAACAACCTAGGCGTTGAATTGATCACGGATCCATTGGGCGGCGCTAACTGGAAGAAAAGCTACAAAACCCTGCGCCATACCGGCCGCCTCGGCATGTTCGGCTTGTCGAAGGCAACAGAGTCCAGACTCCCCGGTCCTTTACGCTTGCTGGGTCCAGTATTGGGCATGCCCCTGTTCAATCCGGTTTCACTGATGAACGACAACCGTTCGGTGTTCGGCGTAAACATGGGCCATCTCTGGCATGAGCCGATGAAAATTCGTCGCTGGATGGAGGTGTTACTGCAAGGCGTTGCCGATGGCTGGGTCCGTCCGCATGTCGACAAAGTTTTTCCGTTCTCGCAAGCCGGTGAAGCACACGCTCACGTTCAAGGCCGCAAGAACATCGGCAAAGTCATTCTGACGCCTTGAGCTGATGAAAGCCGCGATAATTTCTGCTGATGAATCTCGTGAACGTCTCACTGAAGAGCAGTGTCACATTCTTGAGTTATCCAACACGGCGGGCGATGAAGCAGCTTCCATCGCCCGCGCTCGTGTTGCACCAGGAGTGACCACGCGCTGGCATCGTTTGGATGGCATTGCCGAGCGCTATGTGATTCTTGAAGGCAGCGGGATCGTCGAAGTCAGTAATTTGCCTGCGCAAAGTGTCGGCGTTGGCGATGTCGTCATCATTCCGCCCGGCGAGCGTCAGCGCATTCACAACAATGGTGCACAGGACTTACTATTTCTAGCCATCTGCACACCACGCTTTCGCTGGGAAGCTTACGAAGACGTGGACAACGCACCGCGCCAAACACCGTGACTCCTGTAAGCTGTGTGACGTATGGCACTCACATCAACTCTCTACAATTTCTCTGTCCAACTTTCGGACATTGACCGCAACGTTTACGAAACGCTGGAGCTGCGTATTGCACGGCATCCTTCGGAAACGCCGGAATATTTACTCACGCGTCTGCTCGCTTACTGCCTTGAATATCAGGAAGGCGTGGTATTGAGCGAAGGTATCGCTTCAACTGACGAGCCTGCCGTAATGGTGCGTGACCTCACGGGGCGCATCAATGCGTGGATTGAAGTCGGCACGCCAGACCCCGAACGTTTGCATCGAGGCAGCAAACTTGCAGGCCGCGCCGCGGTCTATATCCAGCGCGATCCCACGCAATACCTCGCGCAACTCGCAGGCCACAAAGTGCACCGCGCAGCTGAAATCCCCATCTACAGCTTTGGCAGGGAATTTATTCCGACTGTTGCTGCCAAACTGGAGCGGCGCTGCGCACTTTCAATCTCAGTGACAGAGCGCCAGATTTACCTTGATATCGCAGGACACAACTTTTCAACGACGATTGAAGATCATCGTTTCGCCTAAATTCCCTAGAAATTTGATACGGGTATGAGACCAATACGCCATGCCTATACTCACAGTCGAACATAAAACGGTTTACCACTACGCACAGTCGGTGATCTTTAATGAACATCGACTCATGTGTCGTCCACGCGACAGCCATGATCTGCGCCTGATTGAAACCGCATTAAGCATTTCACCAAACGCCAATGTGCGTTGGCTGCACGATGTTTTTGGCAATTCCATTGCGATTGCCGCATTCACTGCGCCTGCGATGGAACTCACCTTCGTCTCATCGTTTAAAGCCGAACACTTTCCTGCGAAAGAGCAGGAAATTGTGATTGAAGATTACGCACACTATCTGCCGTTTAACTATGCCGCAGAAGATGTCTCCGATCTCGGTCGTACACAAGAAAGGCATTACGCCGATCCTGAGCGTCGCATTGATCAATGGGCGAAGGCCTTTGTGATGAATAGCAATGCGGCAGGCACGCTGGAAGTGCTGACTGCAATTACCAAAGCGATCCAGTCGCAATTCAGCTATGCACGACGCGAAGAGATGGGCACGCAAACACCTATCGAAACGCTTGAAAAAGGCACTGGCAGTTGCCGTGATTTTGCGCTGTTCATGATGGAAGCTGTGCGCAGTCTCGGTATGGCCGCACGCTTTGTATCTGGTTATCTCTATGACGAGAAACTGGTTGGCGCAGACCAAGGCGTTATCGGCGGCGGCGCTACTCATGCTTGGGTGCAGGTATTTCTACCCGGCGCTGGCTGGGTCGAGTTCGATCCCACCAATGCCATCATCGGCGGGCGCAATTTGATCCGCGTAGCTGTTGCGCGCGATGCGACGCAAGCCGTTCCGCTGGTCGGCAGTTATACCGGCGGGGCAGAAGACTATAAAGGCATGACGGTTGAAGTAACAGTCGTCGTTAGCTAAAAATTCCTACGCCTGCCACAGGGCTCAGCCGTTTGGCTGAGGCTGAAAAGAGACAGTGACGCTACCTTGCGAGCACGCTAGGTGCTGAGCGATTTACACAGGATTGGATCAAATGAACAAGAAGTGGACCCTCGCAGACATGCCGAGACTCGACGGCAAACTTGCACTCGTCACCGGCGCAAATCGGGGACTTGGACTGGAGATCTCTGCTGCACTCGCAGCTGCAGGCGCTCGCGTGGTGATGGCTTGTCGTGATTCAGAAAAAGCAAAGGCCGCCGTTGCGGAAGTACAGCGACGCGTACCGAATGCTTTGGTCATTCCGATGAAACTGGACCTTGCCTGCCTTAAATCCATTCGTGAATTCGCAGATGAGTTCGGCAAAAAGTTTTCGTCGCTCGATATCCTGATCAACAATGCCAGCGCTATTCTGGTGCCGCTGCAAAAGACCCGCGACGGCTTTGAGATGCACATGGGCACCAACCATCTTGGACCTTTCACGCTGACGGGTTTATTGCTTGATCTGCTACAAAAAACTCCGGGCGCACGCATCGTCAATACTTCGAGCATGGCGCATCGTCTAACACCGGGAATCGACTTCGATGATCTCAACTTCTCGCGTAAGGCGTACAAAGATATGGACGCTTACGGCAAGAGCAAACTCGCAACTTTGATGTTTACGTTTGAGTTGGATCGTAAATTGCGCCAAGCCGGATCGAACGTCATCGCAACCGTTGCTCATCCGGGCTATACCGCGACGAATCCCGATTACGGCAATTTCTTCATGCGCTTGATGACGAAGCTGATGGCGCAAGCTCCAGCCATGGGCGCCCTGCCCGCGCTGTATGCAGCAACCGCGCCTGATGTTTCCGGCGGCGACTACATCGGCCCCGGTGGCTTCAAAGAATTGAGCGGCCACCCAAAGAAAGTGGATTGCCGACCAGAAGCACGCGACCCCAAGCTCACCGCAAAATTGTGGAGCTTGTCGGAACAGCTCACAGATTTTAAATATCAGCTGTAAGCCGCTAACCCAATCGCGCCCAGCTGCGAATCATCCCAGCGTTTTCCTCAACCAAGCGGCGACCTTCATCAATCGCCTGCTTGGCACGATGAAAGTCCATCAGCGCGTAATCTTCCAGCATTGGAATAAGCGTCATCTCAGGCGGATCACCGGCCATGCGGCTACGTGTAACACGGTCTTGCATGATGTTGACACTGGACGCGACGACGTCGAAAAAGGTGGGATTCTCGCCATCACTTTTTGACAAGTAATCGACTGCCTTGTGCCACAGGGTACGTTCGGTTTTGTTGGTGACCTCATGCTCCACTTCTTGCGCACTGGCACGCGACAAATGTGCCCCCACCAACTGCGCATTGAGATTCACTGCAATCACTACATCCGCACCGAGTGCGCGACAAGGCGACACTGGCACTGGATTGACCAAGCCGCCATCGAGCATCCAACTGTCGCGGTATTTCACTGGCGGGAAAATTCCCGGCAACGCACATGACGCACGTGCAGCAGGCAGAATCGGGCCTTTGGTGATCCAAATTTCGCGGCCCGTTTTCATCTCTGTGGCGACGCTGACAAAGCGTTGCTCCAACTCTTCAATATTGGGGTTGCGGTGATTAGCTTCAAAGAAGCCAAATAATTTTTCGCCTTTCACCATGCCGCCAGAAAAGCTGAGATCCATCAACTTGAAGACATCGCGTGAGCTTAGGGCCTGAACCCATTTTGAAAACTCTTCAAGCTGGCCCGAGACGTACACCGCGCCGACCAGTGCGCCAATCGAAGTGCCCGCAACCACCTGCGGTCGAACGCCGATTTCTTCCAGCCCTTGGATGATTCCAATGTGCGCCCAACCACGTGCTGAGCCACTGCCCAGAGCGAGGCCGATAACCGGCTCCGTCTTTGTCTCTTTCATTGCCATCCCCTAGTCGCGTCTATGCATTCTAAACGCAGAACCAAAAAAACCCGCCAACACATCCATGTGTTGGCGGGCTACTGCTCTAGAAATCTACACGTTAAGCAGACGTCTTCAGGCGCAGGTCGTTCTTCACGTCCTTAACACCGTCAACATGCAAGGCAACGTCTACTGCCTGATCAATCTGGGCGCTAGACACTACGAAGCCCGAGAGCTGTACCGTGCCATTTACAGTAACGACGTGCAGATCCAGAGACTTCAGGTTCTTTTCAGTCAAGAACGCTGCCTTCACCTTGGCCGTAATAGCCGTGTCGGAAGTGTATTGCCCGGCTTCGCTACGCTGCTTAGCTGGTGCATCTGGGTTGCTGGCGGCAATTGCAGCCATCGATAAACCGCTCGTCGCCAGAATTGAGGCAAGAATAATTGCTTTAGTCTTCATAAGTAATGATCTCCATATCAGAATGTATCCTTTAGCGAACGCCTTCAGGCAAGTGCTAAAGAATCTCGATCGCAACGCATAAACCAAAGATAAATAGTGGATTCCGGTAAGTGTTTACTACGGTGCCCGGATTGGCTTTAATGCGTTACAGGTCCATCCTTACAAATCGAGATGAACCTAACCTGAACTCGAAGGCAGCAGGCCTGTCAGACGTCACACAGGTGCAATGGAATGTGCCCTTATTCCAGCTTTAAGCGTACGCTCATCACCACTTTGCACAGGATGGAAACAATATGAATATTTTTCGTAGCTTGTTCTTAGGACTTTCGCTGCTACTCGCTGGCACTGCATTCGCAGCAGAGCCTGTCGTACTACTCAATGGCAATACCAGTCAGAACATCACGGCGCCGAACACCGTTGATATTCAGCAGAACACTGGCTCGCGATGTGAAGCGCGTTCTGTTGGAAACTGCGGCTCTTGTGCTGTGTCCTGCCCTGTCGGCAAAGCTGCTGTCTGTAAACCTGGTCGCGCTGTTGGCCGAGATGTTGAGGCTTCTTGCACGACGGATCCATCTTGCATCTGCAAGTAGTCCGCAAGGCGAGTTCTATTGATGGAACTCGCCGACCCCTTCGCTGAAGATATAGCCCTTGTAGCTCTTTACGAGGGCTTGATCTTCGCAATCGTCTAGCTTGCCTTCACAAAGTCGACGCATTGCAGAAAGCGCTTCGAAATATTTGTCTTTCTTCACGCCTGCGTAGTCCGCGACCAAACTCGGCACCATTGCGATATCGGTCAACGGCAAGCGCGGCAGCATATGCGAGCCGAAGTTGGTACGAATCTGAAATTGCGTGATGTTTTCTGGCTTCGTAAATTTGAAACGATACGGCGGAGAATCATCTTCGTAGTACGCCTGATGATCGCCAAAGTAGGTAAACATCATTGGGCGCTCAGAAGCCGCAAGGTATTTGTCCATCGCCGTCACGCCGATATTCAGCGTACGCAGCTTGTTCACGTAGTGCGTGAATTTTGCTGCAAGTTTTTGCGAGAGCCCACTGCGACCCAAGTTGTAGTCGATCTTGGTTTTATCCGAATACGGCGCATGCTCATGCACAGATAGCATGTAAAGAAAAATCGGCTTATCGCCATTTGCACTCTTGCGGTGTTCTGAGATTAGCTTGCGTGCAGCGTCAGAAAGGCGATCGCTATCAGCAATATCCCACTCGTCACCTTTTACCTTGTCGTACTCAGGGAAATCACGCAGCGTAAGAATGCGATCAAATCCCAGCGCAGAATAAGTACGAGCCGCACCGTAAAAACGTTTTGGCGTGGGCATCAACACGACAGTGGCGTAACCGTTGGCCTTGAGCAGACTAACGAGTGTTGAATTGAGCTTGGGACTTACCGTATTGAAGACGAGGCTGCGGCGCGCACCGAAGTCATCCGGCAGCATGCCGGTCAACATCGAGAATTCAGAAAGCCATGTCTTGCCACCAAAGGTGTGCACACGCATTAAACCTGATGCGCGCGTACGGTCATTTTCCTCAAACATTTCCATGCGCGGCAGACGTGCATTCGGCAAACGGAAATTTTGCGGATTAAAGGTCGATTCGTTGAGCCAGATCACAATATCTGGCAACGCCGCGGCTGTCGGATGCAACGGCGGCAGTAAATCTTTCTTGGTGACAAACAGTGTCGGGTCTTCGTTATGTTGTGGCGGTTCAAATTCGAAGACGCTGATGGAGTACACCAAGCGACTCATCACACCGCAGGTATTCATGTCGCCGCAATTCGCGTCGTCACGGAACACTTCCCACATGTGGTATTGGCGGTTGGAATAATTGAAGGCCAACAAAGATACAAAGACCGCTGCGGCTAGCCAGCGCCAACGTGCACTCAGAGATTTTGAGCCGCGACTATCGTAAAGCGCATCAACGACTAGCAATGCCACAAACGCCAAGAAAGCCGCCAAGGTTTGCCACAGCAACGGATAGCGCCAAACGATAATCCAGTTCGCGGGCTCGGTGACAAAACTGTAATCAGCCACGGCCAAACGATCACCAAAGTATTCAAACTTCAGTTCGCCAAGCACATAAAGAAAAATGCTGAAGCAGGAAGCAATCGACAAACTGCTAATGCGTCGACCACTAATCGCCAACGCCAAGGTGAATGGCAAGAAGAACAGGCTGAGGTTCATCACCGCGCAGATCGCGTCGTCTGTGTTCTGCCACGCCAAATAAAGCGCAA
>JAZKEM010000152.1:10584-19066 GCA_040387055.1 Pseudomonadota bacterium
TTCATCACCGCGCAGATCGCGTCGTCTGTGTTCTGCCACGCCAAATAAAGCGCAACGGCAGCAGCGCTATAGCGCACAAAGATCAGCAGCGCCGCGAATACGGGGCGCCAAGGCAAGCTAGGCAGTTTCATAAATTTGGGAGATGACCGCACGGAACGCGCGTTGTAGCGCACATTTTAGCGAACGGCGGGTCTATACGATATGGCGATGCGCTAGGCTTGCCGGACAGCATCACGATCAAGCCGTCAGTGCTTCAGGTGCCGTTCAGGTGAATACGTTGCAATGGCACGTCATGACTACCCAGGGAGATCACATGAAAAACTCAAAACTACTCGTTGTCGCCAGCGCGGCTGCGCTCCTGCTGCTCAGTGCCTGTTCCAAGGTGAATGCTGATAACTACGCCAAAATCGACGCTGGCATGACCCGTGATGAAGTGCACAGCATCCTCGGCTCGCCTGACGACTCCTCTGGCGGCGGCATTGGCGACCTGACGATGACCACCGAAACCTGGAAAGGCAGCCAGCAAACCATCCGGATTAGCTTTGTTGGCGATAAGGTCGCCCTGAAAGCGCTCGGCGGCAAAGACGACAGGTAATCGACTCCTCGTTCAAACCCCGATGCGCCCTGCCTGTCTTCACGCGCAGGGCGCATTGCTTTTCTGATCCTCAACAATTCATCTTCCCGACTTCATCGTATGTGCCAATATATTTATTATTTTAATAACAAATATATATTATAAAACCAACAGTGCCTGCTCAGACTGAAAATTGGGACTACCCCTCCCTCCTTGAGCGATACACGGGACAGCCCGCTCGGCGATAATGCGCGCCCTCAATCTTCATAGAACCCCGGAGCGCTCGTCATGTCGCAGGACCCTATCGTTATTGTTTCCATTGCCCGTACACCGATGGGTGGCATGCAGGGTTTTCTCTCGCCGTTCAGCGCCAGCCAGCTCGGCGCCGTCGCAATCAAAGCCGCGGTAGAACGTAGCGGTCTGCAGGCAGCAGACGTTGAAGAAGTCATCATGGGCAACTGCTTGCCTGCCGGTCAGGGCCAAGCTCCAGCACGTCAGGCCTCACGCGGCGCTGGCCTGCCAGATTCCGCTGGCGCGCTGACCATCAACAAGATGTGCGGCAGCGGCATGAAAGCCATCATGCTCGGCCACGACCTGATCAAGTCAGGCACGAATAAGGTTGTTGTTGCTGGCGGCATGGAAAGCATGACGAATGCTCCCTACCTGTTGCTGAAAGCTCGTGGCGGCTACCGCTACGGCCACGCGCAGATGTATGACCACACCGCGATGGACGGCCTCGAAGACGCTTACGAGCGCGGCACCGCGATGGGCGTGTTTGCTGAGCGCACCGTTGAAAAATACGGCTTCACGCGTAAAGAGCAGGACGACTACGCAATTGAATCTCTCGTTCGCGCCAAGCGCGCAAACGAAGACGGCAGCTTCGCTTTTGAAATTGCGCCCGTTGAAGTTCAGGGCAAGGCCGGCGTCGAGACTCTCGACAAAGACGAACAGCCAGCTAAGGGCAAGCCAGAAAAAATTCCGTCACTGAAGCCTGCGTTCAAGAAAGACGGCACCATCACCGCCGCCAACGCCAGCTCGATCTCCGATGGCGCTGCTGCCGTCGTGCTGATGACGCAGAGCGAAGCCGCTAAGCGTGGCCTCAAGCCACTCGCAAAGATCGTTGCTCACGCTTCGCACTCGCGTCTGCCAGCTGAGTTCACGATTGCGCCAGTCACCGCCATCAGCGACGTGCTTGCTAAAGCGGGCTGGGATATTGCTGGCGTTGACGTTTGGGAAATCAACGAGGCCTTCGCAGTTGTGGCGATGGCCGCGATGAAAGAACACAAACTCGACCACGCCAAGGTCAATATCAACGGCGGCGCTTGCGCGCTGGGCCACCCGATTGGCGCTTCCGGCGCACGTATTGTCGCCACGCTAATTGGCGCGCTGAAGAAAACTGGCGGCAAGAAAGGCGTTGCTACGCTTTGCATTGGTGGCGGTGAAGCCGTCGCCCTCGCAGTCGAGATGCTTTGATGCGTGCGCTGCCGCTGGTACTGACCACCACTCTGCTGGCTGGCTGTATCAGCGGCGGCGATCCTGATCCGCAGACCACTGCGGTTGATCCTGCAACACTCTGCGTAGCCTCTGCATGCGGAGTGAAAACACAGCTACTGGATATTCCCAGCGCTGAAAACACGCTGTTCACGCCAACTGGTCGACTGTTTGTTTCTGGCAGCGATAGCGTTTACGAAGTCACCAAAGATTCCAGCGGCTGGCATGCCACATCGTTGGCAACAACCAAAGCCAATTTCACTGGCTTGGCACAACGCGGCAATGTGATCTACGCCGCGGCCTTTGACGGCAATCTCTACGCTGCACGCCTCAACGACAAGCCACCCGCCTTCAAAGCAATTCACGCGCTCGGCATGAGCTCTGCCAACGGCATGGCCACCGGCCCCGATGGCGAGTTGTACATCGTCAACGGACCACTTGGCGCTTCGATCCCCGCGCCAAAAATCATTCGCCTGCGTTTTGGCAGTGACCCGATGAAGGTCACGGAACAAATTGATTGGCTTACCAGCAATCTGTACTTTCCCAACGGCCTGCAACGCCGCGGCAATACTTTGGTCGTTAGTGACAGCGATGTGCTGAATGTCGCCATCGGTGCGGTCAAGTCGATTGAGATTAAATCGGATGGCAGCGCTGGCACACCGCAGCTCATCGGCAGCTTCCCTAGCCTGCCAGATGAAATTGGCTTGGTCGGCGATAGCAGCGTTCTCGCCGCGTTCTACAGTAATGGCCAGATCGGCTTGATCGATGCCAGTGGCACACTGGTTTCACAAACTGATCTGCTGAGCTTCGAGAATCCGTCTTCGGTTAAATTAGGGCAAGCACCGATGTTCGAGCGGGGCGATCTGTTGGTGACAGAGAAAGGTCTGATTGTGCTCCCGCCAATTCCGGGCTATGGCAGCAAGTTATCTGTGTTTCAGCGTAAGCCCTGACGCTTGGCGTGAACTGCTGATTGACAGAGAGGCCGTTCCATATCAGTTTGTACTGCATGCAAACATTAGTTCGCAGCCGACAAAGGAATGATCTCAAAGATGGCTAGCAAACTTCTTGCACGCATACTGGTTCGCAAATGTTTGCAGGTCGCCCTGCTTGCGGCACTGCTGTCACAGCCAGCCCAAGCCGGCAAGCTACCGGATTTAGTAATACCGGAAGGCGTTGGCATCAATATCCACTTCACACGTGGTAACGAAAAGGATCTTGACCTGATTGCCGCCGCCGGGATACGCGTGGTGCGCACTGATCTCAAATGGGACGAAACCGAACGCTATAAAGGGGTCTACGATTGGTCAGCTTATGACGAGCTAGCGGCCAATCTTGCTAAGCGTGGTATCCGCCCCTTGTTCATCCTTGATTACTCCAACCCGCTTTACGAAGAAACCAAGCACAAACTCTGGCTGAACATTTGGTCGTATTACGAGGTCATGTCCCCTCGTAGTCCTACCAGTATTGCTGCATTTGCACGCTGGGCAGTCGCAGCCGAGCAGCATTTCAGAAAGTACGACGTGATCTGGGAAATTTGGAACGAACCCAACATCAAGTTCTGGAAACCTGCGCCGGCGGTTGCTGAGTACACACGCCTTGCAATGGCTACCTGCCAAGCGATACACGCAGCTAATCCCAACGCCACCGTAATTGGCCCTGCATCTTCAGGCATCCCCTGGGACTTTTTGGAGTATCTCTTCAAGGCCGGTGCATTGAGTTGCCTAGATGCGGTCAGCGTACATCCCTACCGCAATAGCATTCCCGAATCGGCTGGGGGTGACTACATACGCCTACGCAAGTTAGTAGATCAATACACCCCAGCTAATCATAAAGAGAAAAT
The DNA here is from genome assembly GCA_040387055.1 of Pseudomonadota bacterium. Taxonomy (GTDB): domain Bacteria; phylum Pseudomonadota; class Gammaproteobacteria; order Nevskiales; family Nevskiaceae; genus Stenotrophobium. Next base: position 14,490 of record JAZKEM010000152.1, read on the forward strand.
TCCGATTCTGAGTGGCGAATGGGGATATGCAACAGTGTTATTGGGCCGCCCTCAAATCGAGCAAGCCAACTTTGTTGTTCGCATGCAATTGTTCAACATGCTCTACGGCATTCCATTATCTGTCTGGTATGACTGGAAAAATGATGGCACTGACAGAAGAAAGCATGAGCACAACTTTGGCGTGGTTCAAACAGATCTGGCACCAAAGTCCTCATACGTCGCCCTCAAAACGCTGACGACTCAGTTGAGCGGTTTTAAATTGGTAATGCGCTTGAATCTTGGCAAGAGCGATGACTACGCATTGCTTTTCATGAATGCAGCCGGGCAAGGCAAAATCGTGGCATGGACTATCGGACGCCCCCACAAAACCCGTATCGCAGGACCGCCAGCGCCTCGCCCCACAAAGATGACGCTAACGACTTGGGAAGGCTTCAAAAGTGACTTTCAACTAGATGGCGCATGGATTCCCGTCAGCCTGAGTCAATCTCCGATCTATATCTCACCCTGATGAATCGGCAGATGCGCCTGACCATCGCTGTCCTTACAGCCAATTGCGTATAGCGTAGGGCCTGCCACCATGCAGACATCAGCGCTGGGGTAAAAACGCGCTAAAAGAATTTTTATCCTTTGGGGAATTGTCCGTGTCTAATCTTTATCCACATTTGCTAGCGCCGCTGGACCTTGGTTTTACCAAGCTCAAAAACCGTGTGCTGATGGGCTCGATGCATACCGGTCTTGAAGACCGCAAAAAGAACTACCCGCGTCTCGCCGAATATTTTGCTGAGCGCGCACGTGGCGATGTCGGCCTGATTGTTACAGGTGGTTTCGCGCCGAACATCGCCGGTTGGGTTTCGCCTTTTGCTGGCCGCATGACGACGCACAGTCACGCTAAGAGCCATCGCGTAATCACTGATGCGGTACATGCTGAAGGCGGCAAGATTGCATTGCAGATTTTGCACGCGGGCCGTTACGGCTATCACCCGCTTTCTGTTTCGGCGAGCCGCGTTAAATCACCAATCACTCCATTTGCGCCACGCGAGCTTTCAAGCAGCGGCGTAGAAGGTCAGATACGCGATTTTGTTCGTTGCGCCGTACTGGCACGCGAGGCCGGTTACGACGGTGTTGAAGTGATGGGCTCTGAAGGCTACTTCATCAATCAGTTCCTCGTCACGCATGTCAACAAACGTACAGATGAATGGGGCGGCTCTTACAGCAATCGCATGCGTTTGCCAGTGGAGATTGTCACGCGCATGCGTGAAGCCGTCGGCAAAGATTTCATCATCGTCTATCGCCTGTCGATGCTTGATCTGATTCCTGAAGGACAGAATTGGGATGAGACTGTGCAGTTGGCTAAAGCCATCGAGAAGGCCGGCGCGACAATCATCAACACCGGCATCGGCTGGCATGAAGCGCGTGTTCCCACGATCGCCACGAGCGTTCCACGTGGCGCATTTGCGTGGGTAACCAAAAAGATGAAAGCAGAGCTGACGATTCCGCTCTGCACGACAAACCGCATCAATGCGCCAGATGTTGCCGAAAAAATTCTGGCTGATGGCAGCGCTGACATGATCTCAATGGCGCGTCCACTCTTGGCCGACGCCGAGTTTGTCAAAAAAGCTGCGAACAACCGCGCAGATGAAATCAACACTTGCATCGCTTGTAACCAAGCCTGCCTTGATCACACTTTCCAGCTCAAGATCGCGAGTTGCTTGGTGAACCCACGCGCTTGCCACGAGACAGAGTTGGTTTATACGCCAACGACTCAGAAGAAGCGCATCGCTGTTGTCGGTGCAGGCCCTGCAGGACTCGCTGCATCAACCGTGCTCGCTGAGCGTGGTCATGAAGTGCACCTATTCGATGGCGCTGCTGAAATCGGCGGACAGTTCAATATCGCCAAACAAATCCCAGGCAAAGAAGAGTTCTACGAGACACTGCGCTACTTTGGTCGCAAGATTGAAACGACTGGCGTCAAACTGCATCTCAACAAGCGCGTTGACGCTGATGAATTGATCAAGGGCAAATACGATGAAGTGCTACTCGCGACTGGTGTGACGCCGCGCGATCCAAAGATCAAAGGCCAGGACGGCAATCCGAAAGTGCTGTCTTACATCGACGTTCTGCTACACAAGAAACCCGTCGGCAAACGCGTTGCAGTGATTGGCGCAGGCGGCATTGGCTTCGACGTTTCCGAATATCTGGTGCAAGGCGGCCATTCACCAACGCTACATCTGGACGAATGGCTCAAAGAATGGGGCGTTGCTGATCCCTCAATTGCACGCGGAGGCGTAGCCGGTGTGCGCCCAGTGATCGCCCCACCTGCGCGCGAAGTTTTCCTTCTGCAACGCAAAGCCAGCAAGCCTGGCGCCGGCCTTGGCAAAACGACTGGATGGATTCACCGCAGCACGCTGAAAATGAAGAACGTTGAAATGATGGGTGGCGTGAATTACGAAGCGATTGATGAGCGCGGTTTGCTGATCAGCTTTGGTGAGAAACGCGAGAAAGCAACGCTGCTGGAAGTCGACAACATCGTGCTCTGCACCGGCCAGATGCCGCTACGCGCATTACAAGAGCCGCTGGCTGCGGCAGGCGTAAAAGTTCATTTGATTGGTGGCGCAGATGTCGCGTCTGAACTGGATGCCAAGCGTGCCATTAACCAGGGAAGCCGCCTAGCAGCAACGCTGTAACAGAGACAAACATCCCGTCCATCTGTGGGTTCCTGCGCATTCGGCAACTGCTCCTGCGTCGCCTAAGGCGCCTACTATTGGCGCTCTACTTCGGGCATCCATGCCCTCACCATGCCCGCCCGCGAACCGTGCATCCTGTACATCTGTGGGCTCCTGCGCATCCATGCGCCCACCCACATACCGTACATCCTGTACATAAAAAAAGCCCCGCTAGTGCGGGGCTTTTTATTGAAACAAGAGATTAGTTGGGGCTCACTGGCGTATCAGGATCTGAAGATCCGCGACCACCACAAGGCACCGCATCATACAACTGAGATAAGACCGTGCGGCAAGCTTGCGTTGGCGATACTGGCTCCGTGCGAGGGTCATGCACCTGCTCACCGTCGACAACCATGGCTACATTCTTGAGATCAAACTGAAGGCTGGCATACAGAGCATCCAGATTAACATCGGCGCTTGCCGCAACGGTCGGCTTGCAACCTTCACAGTCCATCACAACAACTTCACCGGCCACTGGTGAGGCACAGCCAGCAACGGTGCAAACCGTTACAGAGCCGGCCTTAACCATCACCTCTAGCTTTTTGCTGCCCTGCGAAACTAGGTAGTCAGCGCCTTGCGTCGTGATCACAGCAGATGCGGTCTTCAGCGTATAAGGCGCAGACGGCGCTGCAGCAACTTTGCGCAAGTTTGCAGGATTGAACCGCGAGCTAGATGATGCATAAATACTACGCGGCGCATTTACAGCGGCCGTCTTACCAATTTGGCCGGTAATCGTATGCACTGAACCCTTAACCAGTGTGTAAGAAGCAACACCGCCATTCCCCTGTTTAGAGGGCAATGCGTACTTGTTGATTTTGAATGCACTGTCAGGAGCAATCGCAAAGAGCGATTTATCGGACATTAGCCACTGCGTTGTGCCGGTGTCGGTCGTAAAAACCATATCGCCAACACCGACGATGTTGCCGACAGTCGCGATATCGGTTTGGGCACTTCGTTGGATTAATACACCACCATCGGCTGTTAGTAATCGACCAGTGGCTGCGGGATCATTTGAGGCGACAACTGCGCCTGTCCCAAAGAAAGAGCCGCAAGCTAAAACGGCGGCTGCAATGTTCGCTATTTTCATCGTACTTCCCTCACACTTGCTGACAATTAAGCCGTCAGCGCTTCATTTTTTCCTGAGACTTTTTCTCCTATCCGTGGACGTCGAGGACGATCTTGGCTACAAGCTCCTGCCATAGCCATCATGATTACATAGGTAGCAGCATTGGCTGGGATCTGCAAGTTGAAGTCTGTCACGCTATGGATGGCTAATTCTGTGCTGGCCATCAAAAAAGCAAAACAAATTCCGACTCTTACGCGGTCATTTCGTTTGCGAATGACCAAAACCGCATGCAGACAACTGATTGCCACCAGTATGAGCAGTATTAAGGTCCCGGGAATGCCGGCCTCAATCAAAAACTGGGCGTAGTCATTGTGGGCATGGTCGTAATAGCCATAGGAATCATCTGGCTGATTCTTGCCAAAAACGGCGGCAAAAGTCCCCATGCCTGAGCCGCTGGGAGAATATTCCTCTATGAGACCCGGATAGGCCTTAAAGGCGAAGGTTCTCGCTTCAGTCTCAGTATTGGTCTGCTCCAAGCGTGTGGTGAGCTTTTCCAAGCCGTACCAATTACTAACGATCCAAACATCAACCACCAGCAAGCTCAGAAACAAAAAGGCGCTTTTTACAAACAACTGCCGTTCTTTATAGAACAAGTAGATTGGCCCCAATGCAATCAGGGCACTGAAAAACGCCACGTTTCCGCCACGAGAGCGAGTCAATACCAAGCCGACCACAATGATTGCGAGGAAAACACGAATACGAAGTCGCGTGCTGAATAAGAAATCCAA
>JAZKEM010000153.1:0-7499 GCA_040387055.1 Pseudomonadota bacterium
TTTCAATTGAGGACACTGTCCTCTTTCAAAATACACTACTGTATTATTGTGCCGCCGTCAAAGTGTTTTCGTTTCTTATCTAGTGATCTGAAATCAAAGCTAAAACAGGGCCGATAGCAGCGCGCTTACTTCCACACTGCGCGTGCGACACGCAGATTGTTAGCGCCAAGGAACCCTTCCAGATCTCCGTCGCTCCATCCGCTAGCGAGAAGTGCTTCAGCAATCACCGGAATACGCTCAGGCTCCACCATCTTGATTCCAGCGCCATAACCCAGCTCCGGCGGAAAAGTTTGCGGACTGCTCGTGACATATTCATCCAGCTCTTTGCTGTCGAAGACGTAGTCGAGACCAATACCAACGTGCTGAGGGCCGACAAGATCTGCGACGTAACGAACGTGACGCACATAAGTCTCGGTGGAGTTGTCGTTATGCCCAAGGAAGATGCCGATACCGTTCACATTGATGACGCCGCCAGTTGCAGCACAGGCACGCATCATGTTGTCAGTGATATTTCTCGGATGCTCATGCACGGCACGCGGATTGGAGTGCGAGAAAATCACCGGACGCTCGATATATTCCATCGCCTCGCGCACTGTGCGCTCGCCGGTATGCGTGCAGCACAGCACCATACCCACACGTTTCATCACATCAAGTACACGACGGCCCTGCTCGCTGAGACCGGAGTCTTCATCCTGGCAGCCACCACCGAGTTTGTTGTTTCGGTTGTAGGCCAGCAACATCCAACGCACGCCCAGTGAGTAGAGTTGAGCAACAATTTCCGGATCATCTTGAACCGGCATGCCGCCTTCAACATCAAAAAAGACAGCAAGCTTGCCTTCGCGTTTTGCTTTCTCGATATCAGCAACACTAGCTCCAAGCAGATACTCCTGCGGCCTTTCTGAAATCCATGAACGCATCGACTCCAGCATTTCGAAAGGCTGGTTGATGACGTCGCAATCACAGCTCACATTCAGAATCACGACGCTTGCGCCAGCGGCTTTATGCCTGGCGAGTTGCGGCAGAAAATCTTTGTCGGCAGGACGCAGCGGCATGCATGCGTGGTTATCCCACACTAGGCTACGAGCAAGTACATTTTTCAAATGATCTGAATGCATAAGGTTCTGTCTGAATTCTGTTGATGTAAAAATAATTTAGAAATTGGCTACCACGCAGTAGCCTTGTCATTGGGCTCTGCAAGCTGCGGCAGAACCTTGAAACGAAAATTCTTTGGTGGCTCAACACCAAGCAAATGACGGCAAAAGTAATCCATCACCTTGTGATGCGTGTAACGAGTCCGCGCGACAGTGGAGTGATTACGATTGGGCAAGACCATCAACTCAACCGGAGCATCGGCTTCAACCGCAGCTGCGTAAAATTGCATGATTGGCGGTAACGGACAATTTTCATCGAGCTCCCCCGCCACCATCAGCAGAGGGCCCTTGATCTTATCGACTTGCAGCGTCGCATCCATCGCGTTGTAGTTCTGAGGCCGTGCAAGCGAATCCGGCCGGTGCGTCGCACCATTGCCGTAGTCCACGACACCCTGCCAACCGGTCCAGTGGTAATCGGGATACATGTTGTGCACCGAACAAAAAGGCACGCCAGCAACGCCAACTGTAAACACATCAGGGAACTCGATCATTGCGCGAATCGCGGTGTATCCACCATAAGAACCGCCCTGAATTCCGACCCGGGAAGTATCGAGCCAATCATGTCGCCCTCCCAGCTGGCGTATCGCCGCTACGTAGTCATCCAGCCCGATGAGATTCAGCAAGCCTTGGCCTGCGGTTGCAAAAGCGCGGTTGCGACCTGTTGTGCCACGTGCATCCATATAGATCACCGCACAACCTAGCGCAGCGTAGGCAGCAGGCGAAATCCATTGCGCAAATCCCAAAGCTGCGCCGATATAACCTCGCGGACACGCTGCCATCAACGGACTGGCGTACTGCGCCACCACCAGCGGCGCCTTTGCGCCATTGGCTAACTCGCGAGGACGATAGAGCAATCCATAAATTTCAGTTTTTCCATCTGCGGCAAGCGTTACAAACTCCTCGGGAACAACATAGCCTGAGTCCAATAAGCGAGAGACATCAGCCTCTTCGATGACATGCTCGGTGCCATCTACGAGATTGAGCACGCAGGTTTGTGGCGGCTGCGAAACCGTTGAACGCGTATAGCTCAGATATTTGCGATCTGGGGAGAGGTGGCCAGCAAACTCTGTCGACTTGGCAATAGCAGAAAGCCCGGGATTGATATCGGCATCAACGCCAGCCGGGGTCAATCGCTGTAGTCCGCTACCGTCAGGATTCACGCAGTACAGCGAACGCAAATAAGGGTTGCCGCCTTCCCTGCCCGATGCCGTGAACAAAATGCGTCCTGTCTGCGGATGAACATCAATGAGATCACGTACGAGCCAGTCGCCCTGTGTGATTGGATTTAGCAACTTGCCGGTCTTGCCGTCGTAGCGATACAGATGTCCCCAACCAGATTGATGGCTATACCAGATCACTTGCTCCAGATCGCCAAACACATCAACCGCCACCGAACTATATGAGGTGGTATTCAGCTCAACGCGTGGCTCACCTTTCTCAGACACGACAATTCTCACCTTGCCGTTGGAGAGATTAATGTCTAGTAGATACGCTGCTTTCTGATGTGCTCCAAACATCACCGCCCAGACATGACTGCAATCTGGACTCCACATCCACTTTCGTATTGCTTCCCAATCCTGATGCAGATGCAGTTGGTCATCGGGTAATTGCAGCGGCACTAATTGGCACGTAGCGACGTCGAGGCATAACCAAGAAATTGTCGGCGGCGCTTCGCCCGTCAGCGGCATGCGTGGAAGATGCAGCTTGGGACGGAAGCTTCCATCCTGTGGCGCGGTTTCCAGATACGGGTATGGCAGCACGTGTCGCTGATCAATGCGCCAGACAATCACCTTGCTGCTGTCTGGCGCCCAGACCACACCCGCGGGTTGTCCATTGGATTCGGTGCGACTACGCGGAACATGCCCAGCTTTAAAATTGCCGTGATAGATCGCGTAACCGTCATCTTCGGAACCATCGGTGGTGATCTGCTGTGCTTCGGCGCCGGCTGCCGCCAACCATAGATTTCCATCACGCTGACTCAGTAACCACTTACCATCAGGAGAACGCGATGGTCCGTGTCCTGCTTCGGTATCGCCCAACACAGACAGCTCACCACCATCGCGCGAATAGCTATAGCGTTTCTTTTCCAGTACGAATTCAATCGCGCCTGTTTCAATTTTGTTGACCGAGATCGGCAGCTTTGCAGCCTCTGCTTTGTGACCAAGGCCGCGCAATGCTTGCGCCAACTGCTCATGATCAAACGCAGCGTCACGATCACCGCTGATGGCGTTCACGATGACCCACTCGTGGCCATCTGCAGTGTCACGCCGATACCAGCAAACGTCGCTGTCGCCTACCCAACGAATTGATGGCGCTGCGTTGCGAATCTTTCCGCTGGCAACCGTACTCAGCAAACTTTCGGCAGAGGCATACCGATCATGCATATTCATCAATTGCTCTCAGTCAAATGAGGACACTGTCCTCTATGTAACATACAATGTTGTATTATTCTATTGCGGTCAAGCGATTTGCACCAGATCTCGATCGGCGCGTCCTAGGTTTTAAATTAGTGATCTGCCACTGAGAATTACGCTGCGACGCACGCCACCGCGTGAACGCGGTGGTCGAACCCAATGTTTGTTTATCGAGAATTCGAATCCTGGCGACTTCAGCCAATAAAAAAGGGCCTTGCGGCCCTTTTTTGGAATTGGCGGAAAGAGAGGGATTCGAACCCTCGATACGGTTTGACCCGTATACACGCTTTCCAGGCGTGCTCCTTAAACCACTCGGACATCTTTCCGTTTTGCATACTGGTACAGCGGAGGGCGCGGATTCTACCGTAGTTGAACCCGTCTGAGCACTAGGCTCAGGACTTATTCGCTGTTGGAACCATCTTTGGTGGTGCATCTAGGCATTGCATGCCCTTCTTTTCGCCTTTGGAACCGTCTTTGGTCTTGGAAGCGAAAGGCACCATCTGAGCAACCGGCGGTGGAATCACCAGCGCAGCGGAGGACGTCGGCATTTTGAGGCCCTGCAACTCTGGCTGTTGCAGGCTGTAAGCACGCTGATATTCCTGCTCACCCACGCAATGTGCGCTGGAGGCGCAGCCGGTAACGGAGGCTGCCAGCACGAGGGTCAAAGCAAACTGGATTTTCAAGACAAGGCTCCCGCCACACGCAAGGCATTACGCACCTGATCCTGAGGTTGCGCAGACATCGGCACCAACGGCAGGCGAATGCCCGCAGGCAGACGACCCATTTGGTTGAGCGCCCACTTCACTGGGATTGGATTGGGCTCGAGGAACAGCACGCTGTGCAACTCAGCCACGCGCGCGTCGAGCTTCTCGGCCTGCGCCTTGTCGCCCTTGAGTGCGGCCATGCACATCTCATGCATGATGCGCGGCGCGACGTTTGCGGTGACAGAAATATCGCCGTGGAAGCCCATCAAAATGGACTCACGCGCAGTCGCGTCATCGCCGGTGTAGAGCGCGAAATCGCGCGGCAGGCCCAGATCCAACAATTCTTGGACGCGTGACAGTTCACCCTTGGCTTCTTTAATGCCAATGATGTTGCGGATCTCGGAGAGGCGCTTAACCGTTGCAGGCAACATGTCGACGCCAGTACGGCCCGGCACGTTGTACAGAATGATCGGCAGATCGACCGCTTCAGCAACTGCTTTGAAGTGGCGATACAAACCTTCTTGCGGCGGCTTGTTGTAGTAAGGCGTCACCATCAACGCAGCGTCCGCGCCAACTTCTTTGGCGAGGCGTGTCAGCTCAAGCGCTTCGGTTGTGGAATTTGCGCCAGTACCGGCGATGATCGGAATACGACCCTTGGCGTGCTTGACCACGCGACGAACCACTTCGATGTGTTCATCAGTATCAAGCGTGGCGGATTCGCCAGTGGTGCCAACGGCCACAATGCCATCAGTACCTTCGGCAATATGCCAATCCACTAGTGCCGCGAGGCTGTCGAAATCGACGCCACCATCGGGGTACATCGGGGTGACGACGGCGACAATGCTGCCCTTAATCATGCAGGAATTCGGGAGTTCAGAGAGAGTTGCGATTATAGCCGTTGGAGCGCGTCACCGCGAACAAGTTCCCGGCATCTGTGGCGTCCTGAAAAATCGGCTTGCTTCGTCAGCCGTGAGCGTTACACTTCGCCCATAAGCCGCTATCCACTGACCATGTCCGTTTCCACTGAAAATCTGCTCTCCATCTCGGTCCTCGCTCGATCGCGACCGAATATCCCCTTGGACCTGTTTAAAGCCATCCGCGAACGCGGTTGTGAAGTCGAAGACTGCCGGATTGCCCCAATCGGTGATCGTTTAGCCGCCAATATGGTGGTTTCTGGCAACTGGAGCGCGCTCGGCCGGCTCGAAACCGCCCTGCCCGGCATCGCCGAAAAGCTGGACCTGCAGGTGCGCTTTGAGCGCTGCGAGGCCCGTCAGGTCAATCCAGAATTCCGCCCCTATGGCGCTGAAGTCATCGCGCCGCAGCAGCAAGATCTGCTGGTTCATCTGCTGGAATTTTTCAACGGCCAAGATGTCGAAGTCGCAGAAATCTCAACACAGAAGTACACCTCCACCTACACCGGCGCCGAGATGTGCAGCGTGCAAATGGTGCTGCATGTGCCCGTCAATCAACATCCTCAGGCTTTACGCGAAGCCTTCATGGATTTGTGCGACGATCTCAATGCCGATGGCATGATGGACCCGATCAAGACTTGAACGGAAACACGAAAGAATGACCCTAGAAGTGGGCGACAAAGCTCCTGATTTGAAACTGCCAGCCTCTGGCGGCAAAGAGATCAACCTCAAAGACTACAAAGGTCGCAAGCTGGTCGTTTACTTTTACCCGAAGGACAACACGCCAGGCTGCACGCAGGAAGGCCGTGATTTCCGCGATCTCTACAAAGAATTCCAAGACGCTGGCGCCGACATTGTTGGCGTCTCCAAAGACAGTCTGCGTTCGCACGAAAACTTCATCGAGAAGTTTCAGTTTCCGTTTCCACTGATTGCCGATACCGAGCAACAGCTCTGTGATGCTTTCGGCGTGATTGTCGAAAAAAGCATGTACGGTAAAAAGTACATTGGCATTGATCGCAGCACCTGGATCTTCGACAAGAAGAATGTGCTTAAAAAATCCTGGCGCGGCGTGAAGGTAAAAGGCCACGCTGAAGAAGTACTGAGAGCGGTCCAGGGCCTTTGATCTCTCGGCCAACTCAAGTTGGTTTCACTACCGCCGAATTCGGCGGCACGGCTTCCCCCGACCCTCTGCAGTTCACTGCAGGGGGTCTCGTCATTAATGCGGCTCGCTTCTTGCGTCACCTGATGTTGTTGTGTGGTGTTTTACTGTTTTTCAAAAATCGTAATCCCTATAGCTCGAATGCCCTTCACGGGTGAGATCTCAATGACCGCCAAAGCCTCGACAAAACGCAAACTCTTCGTCCTTGACACCAATGTGCTGATGCACGACCCCTCCAGTATTTTCCGCTTCGAAGAGCACGATTTGTTTATTCCGATGTATGTGTTGGAAGAACTCGACGCTGCAAAAAAAGGTACTAGCGAAGTTTCACGTAACGCACGACAGGTCAGCCGTTTCTTTGAACAGTTGATGCGCGACAAAACGCACAAGCAAATTGCAGAAGGTCTCGCTCTGCCTTCAATTCAAAATCAAGCAGGCGGTAAAGGCAGCATCGCGACAGGTCATCTTTATTTTCAGACGCAGGCGCTAGACGCCACGCTCACCGATGTACTGCCCGGCAACAAAGCCGACAACAACATTCTTAAGACTGCACTCGCACTCAAAACCAAGTTCGCTGGCCGCCCAGTGATTTTGGTTAGCAAAGACATCAATCTGCGCATCAAGTCCGCAATTGTCGGCGTGCCGACTGAGGACTATCACAACGACCAAGTGCTTGACGATCTCAAGCTGCTGTATAGCGGTCACCTCGCCCTGCCCGACAACTTCTGGCAGACGCATGGCGACAAGATGGAAAGCTGGCACGACAACCACGGTCGCGTGAGCTATCGCATCAAAGGCCCGCTGGTGAAAAAGTGGTACGCCAATCAGTTTCTCTATATGCCGGATGAAAGCGAGCACGGCTTAGAGTTGTGCGTACATTCGATCGAAAAGGACACTGCGATACTTCGCGTTGTGCGTGATTACCGCTCGGGCAAAACTCCGGTATGGGGCATTCACGCCAAGAACCGTGAACAGAATTTCGCGCTCAATTTGTTGCTTGATCCCGAAATTGATTTCGTCACGTTGCTCGGCGCTGCAGGTACCGGCAAAACACTACTCACGCTCGCAGCAGGTCTTTCGCAAACACTCGATGAAAATCGCTATCGCGAAATCATCATGACGCGCGTCACCGTGCCGGTTGGTGAAGACATCGGCTTCTT
>JAZKEM010000154.1:0-15941 GCA_040387055.1 Pseudomonadota bacterium
CGACGCAGTTGTTCCAGAACATTCTTGATAAGGCATTAGCGAAAGAAGGTTTCTCGGCCGACACCGTTCAGATCATCAATGGCTATGGCGACACCGGTGCCGCACTCGTGCGCAGCGGCGTGCAGAAGATTTTGTTTATTGGTTCCGTCGGCAACGGTCGCCGCATCATCGAAGGTAGCGCGCAGCATCTGACGCCGGTGATCATGGAGTTGGGTGGCAAAGATCCGATGATTGTCTGCGAAGACGCCGATTTGCAGCAGGCTGTGCACTCAGCGCTCGGTGGCTGCTTCATTAATCTCGGACAGAACTGCATTGCATCCGAGCGCGTCATTGTTCTTGATGCGATCTATGACCGATTTGTCGCAGAGATTTCAAAACTCACGGGCGCACTGCGCCAAGGCGCTCCGACCAAGCCGGGTGATTTTGATGTTGGCGCGGTTTGCTCGCCGTTGCAGATCAAGGTCATCGATACGCTGGTATCCGATGCACTCGCCAATGGTGCAAAAGCACTGGTTGGCGGCGAGTTGCCAAATGGACCGGGCAACTTTTATCCGCCGACGATTCTCGTCAACGTAACACCAGACATGCGCATTGCGCGCGAAGAAGTATTTGGCCCGGTAATGCTGATCATGCGCGTGCCGAATGATGCGGCTGCAATTGCCTTGGCTAATAACAGTGAATTCGGTTTGCAGTCATCCGTGATGACCAAAGATAAGGCTCGCGGCGAGCGTATTGCAGACGCGCTGGAAGCCGGCGGCACCTGCATCAACGACTTTGGCATGTGCTACCTCAATCAGGATCTGCCTTTCGGTGGCGTGAAGTATTCAGGCTTTGGTCGTATGAATGGTCGCGACGGCCTGCGCTCTTACACCAACGCCAAAGCTGTGTTGACGGATCGCTTCGGCTTCAGCGTGCTGCCCAAGCTTTATCCGGTCGGGCCGAACGTCTACGCCAATGCGCGCGCCAGCATCCGCATGCTTTACGCCAAAAGCTGGAGCGACAAGCTCTCCAGTCTGTGGGCACTCATCCGCCTCTCAATGAAAGCGAAAGGATAGTTTTATGGATACCACCTTCTTTATCTGCTGGGGCGCAATCCTCGCATTTGACGGAATCTTGATGCAGGCGCTGGACTGGCCTGCCTTTGCCAAGTACCGCATCCGTACTTCGCCGACGCCGCAGATTCCGCCGATGCGTCGCCGGGTTAATACGGGCCTCAATAATGTTCTGTCGCTGCTGATCTTCGCTTCGTTCTTTTATTTCCTGGGCGAAACCTCGATGGTCGCAGGCTGGCCCGGCTTCACCACATTCTTTGGTGAAGTCTTGTGCGTGTTGCTCCTGTACGACTTCATGTACTACTTTTTCCATCGTTTTATGCACATCCGCAAGGTGATGCGTTTCTGTCACGCCGTGCACCACCGTGTGCGCTTTCCAACAGCCAGCGAGAGCATCTTCTTGCATCCGCTGGAGAATATCGGCGGACTCGGATTGTTGATTCTGGCCATCGTGATTGTCGGGCCAATCAGCACGATCTCCTTCCTCGCGATCTTCTTCATCCACTCCGCGATCAACCTCATCGTGCATTCCAACCTCGTGATTCCGCATCCGTCATTCCGCCTGTTCAACTTCTGGGTCGAGAAGCACGACGTTCATCATCACAAGGCTAGAAACAATTACGCGTCGATCTTCCCGTTCTGGGATCAAGCATTCGGCACGGCAGAATAAGGAGAACATTCATGAAAAGAAAAATTCTGGTCACCGGTGGGTTGGGGTTTGTGGGCCGCGCATTAGTTGATCGCTTCGCTGATGAAGGCCATGAAGTGACTTGCGTCGATATGGGCAAGGGCGGCTATCGCAGCGATGTGAAATTCATCCGAGTTGATATCCGTGATGCCAAGGCTGTGCATGAAGCACTCAAGGGTATCGATAGCGTCATCCACAATGCTTCGCTGGTGCACACCAAGCAGAATCGCATTGAAGATGTTTGGGCCGTAAACCTGACGGGTACAGAGAACATCATGAAGGCCTGCGGCGAGCTGGGCATCCAGCGTCTCGTCTACATCAGTTCTGGTAGTGCGGTGTACGAAGGCAAGGACATCGAGAACGGCGACGAGAGCCTGCCGTACTCCAGCATCTCGCAAGCGCCCTACGCCGACAGCAAGATTGCCGCCGAGAAGGCCGTGCTCGCTTTCAGTGGCAAGACCAAAACCCTCACCTGTGCGATTCGTCCGCATGTGATCTTTGGGGCGGGTGACAACCGCTTCATTCCTTCAATCGTGCAGAAGGCCAAGGAAGGCAAGCTGACTCGCGCCGTGGGTAATCGCGACAAGCTGTCTGACTTTACGTATATCACCAACTTGATTGATGCCGTTGTCGCTGCTGAAGAGCGTCTGGTGCCTGGCTCGGCCGTCAATGGACAGGCCTACTTCGTCACCAATGGCGAGCCGATTGCCTTCTTCGATTTCATCGAGAATTACATCGTCGAGATGGGATATCCGAAGATCACCGGCAAGGTGCCTTACTGGCTGGCCTACTCGGTCGCCGCGATCATGGAAGGCATCGATACGCTAAAGGGCGGAACGCTGAATGCCGAAGACGGCATGACCCGTTTCGCAATCAAGTACATGGTCACACATCACTACTTCAACATCGCCAAGGCCAAGCGTGATCTGGAATGGACGCCAAAGGTTTCCTTGAAAGAAGGCATTAAGCTCACCATCGCGGAACTGGCGAAGCAAGCCAAAGCTGCTTGAGGGAATGATATGAACGCGCCAACGACGATCAAGCCGCAGCAGGGAAGCGCACCGCCGAGGGCAAAAGGTGGACTGCCTTGGATTGGCCAGATGTTCAATTTCGCGGCCAATCCCTACAAGTTCATGGAGAAGGTCGCGACGACGACTGGCGAGATTGCGTCGTTCACCATGCTGGGGCAGAACATTGTTCTGTTGACGGGCGATGAGGCCAGCGAAGTGTTCTATCGCTCCACGGATGATCAACTGGATCAGTCGGCTGCGTACAAGCTGATGACCCCGATCTTTGGCGAAGGCATCATTTTTGATGCGCCGAATGACCGCAAGAACGAACAGCTGAAGATGCTGATGCCAGCGCTGCGCATGGAAGCGATGCGCGACCACTCGCACAAAATCGTGCAGGAAGTCGAAGACATCATCGCCAACTGGGGCGATAGCGGCGAAATTGAACTGGTCGAGTTCATGAAGCAGCTCACCATCAACACGGCCAGCCATTGTCTGTTGGGCCGCGAGTTCCGTTACGAGTTGAGTGAAGAGTTCGCGCACATCTATCACGACCTCGAACAGGGCGTGAATCCGCTGGCGTATAACTTTCCCTATCTGCCGATTCCTAAGTTCAAGCGTCGCGATCGCGCGCGCGTTCGTCTGCATAAACTGGTTGGCGCCATCGTCAAGAAGCGTGCTGCACAAACCGAGAAGCCCAGCGATCTGTTCCAGTCTCTGATCGACATGCGCTATGCGGACGGTACCAAGCTCGACGACAACGAAATAACTGGCATGTTGATCGGCGCGATCTTTGCAGGTCACCACACCAGTTCCGGCACGGCAGCGTGGGTGTTGCTGGAGTTACTGAAAGATCGTTCATTGCTGCGTAAGACGCAGGCTGAGCTCGACGCGATTCTCGGCGAGAAGGGCGAAGTCAGCTTCACCAGCGTGCGCGAGATGAACATTCTCGAGAACGTGCTGAAGGAAGTGCTGCGCCTGCATCCGCCGCTGATCGTACTGATGCGCAAGGTCTCGCAAGATTTGCAGTTCAAGAATTACACGATCAAGGCCGGTGACATGGTCTGGGCAAGTCCACCGGTCACGCATCGTCTGTCGCGTTTGTTCACGAATCCCTTGAAGTTTGATCCGGATCGTTTCTCGCCGGAGCGCAAGGAAGACAAAAACCTGATGGCCTACCAGCCCTTTGGTGGCGGTCGTCACAAGTGCTCGGGCAATGCCTTTGCGATGTTCCAGATCAAGGCGATCTTCGCAGTGCTGCTGCGCCGCTACGACTTTGAGTTGATGGCACCGCCAGAGACTTATGTCGATGACTACACGCAGATGATTGTGCAGCCGAAGTCGCCTTCCAAGGTTCGTTATCGCCTGCGCAAGGAAGCCGCGCATCCGATGCGTGGCATGGAGATCAATGCAGAGACGGCGGCTGCCGCTGCAGCGGCAGGCTGTCCTTTCCATGCATCAATCGCCGCACAGGTCGCACAGACTGAGGCGCCAAAACCGAAGGTGCTCAAGGTGGTTGTTGATCGTGGTCTTTGCCAAGGGCACGCCATGTGCATGGGTGAAGCGCCTGAGACGTTCCATGTCGATAACAATAGCGTGCTCGAAATTCGCAAGCCCATTGTCGATTCGGCTGATCGCGAGAAGATTGAGCGCGCCGTACAGTTTTGTCCGAACTCTGCGCTGAAAATCGTCAACGAATAGCTCTGCCCATGAAAGTCTTTATTACCGGAGCAACAGGATTTGTCGGTGCGCACACTGCGCTGGCCTTGCTGAAGGCAGGTCATCAAGTCCGTTTGTTGGTACGCAATGCCGATGCAGCACGCAACTACTTTGCGCAGCATGGGTTCGTTGTTGATGACTTTCTGGTTGCGGATATCCGTGACGAAGAAAAGATTCTTCCAGCAATGAAAGGCTGCGATGCTGTACTGCATGCTGCCGCAATCGTCGCGCTTGATCCTGCGCGCGCGCAGGAAACTTACGACAACAATGTGCAGGGCATGAAGGCAGTGATTGGCAGCGCCTGTGACTTGGGCATTCGCAATATTGTTTATGTCTCCAGCCTCACTGCAATGTTTTGGCCTGATCTTCCTAAGACGGATGAAGAGACGCCGCTCGCACCGTGCAAGGAACCTTATTCACGCTCCAAGCGCGACAGCGATGAATACGTGCGTGGTCTTCAGGCCAAGGGATTTCCAATTCAGATCACTTATCCAAGCGCCATCATCGGCCCGGATGATCCCAAGCTGAGCGAAGCCAATCACGGACTCATCGCCTTTATTACGAAAGGCTTTCCGATGACGACTAGCGGATTCCAAGCGATTGACGTGCGTGATCTCGCGCAGGCGCATCGCTATCTGCTGGAGCATCCGCCGCAGTCCGATTTTGTGAAAGGCCGCTACATCATCGGCGGTCACTACTACCCATGGGCAGTCTTCCGAGGAAAGTTGGAGGCTGGCCTCGGCCGACGTGTTCTGGCATTCCGTTCGCCGGGTGCCGCGCTGCGTGGAATGGGCGCCGCCGTCGATGCTTTGCAGAAGATCATTAAATTCAAGACGCAGGTTTCTGCAGAGGCGATGTCCTTCGTCACGCAGTGGTCGCCTGCGGATTCCAGCAAATATCTCAAGCATTCCGGTCTCAAGTTCCGTGATGGCGCAGAAACGTTTGCAGATGCTTTCAAGTGGATGGCCAAGGCAGGCCATCTGCCGAGTCGCGATAACAAGCGTCTCAACACCACAAAACCATAAAGGGGAGAACTCACATGCCTGCACGTCGCGCACCTTCTATTGCACCGCCGAACCAGTCTTATCCACGCGCTGAATTGGAAGCGATGGTGGAAAAATGGCTGGAAGCGAATATCGCTTCTGAGCGCGAAGGCGATTGGAGTAAGCATCTCAGCGAGATGTATACCGAAGATGCGATTTATTCTTGGAATATCGGCCCTGAGCAAGAGTTTGTTGCCAATGGTCGCAAAGAAATTCACGACATCGCGATTGGCTACCAGATGAAAGGTTTCGAAGGTTGGGAATACCCGTACCACGACATCATTATCGACGAGAAGCGCGGCACCGTGATTGGTTTCTGGCGTCAGGTCTCACCGGTCAAGCGCAAGGATGGTTCGTTCATCGCGATTGAAGGCATCGGTGGTTCCTGGTTCGAATACGGCGGCAACTACCAGTGGAAATGGCAGCGCGATTTCTTTGACATGGGCAATGCCAAAGACACCTTCTTCCAGCTCGCGGGCGCAGGTGCGTTGTCTCCAATCGTCAAAGAAAAAATTCACCGGATGGCCAAGGGCGAAATGTTGCCGGGCCACCGCAAGCTGCATCCTGATCTGACGCTCTGGGAAAAAACCCGCAACGCGATTGCGATTGTGAAAATCGCGATTGCTGGCAAGTAAGGGCGCGCCATGAGCAGCAGCCTGTTTTCGAGCAACCCGGATAAAGCCTGGGTCGAGAAGTTTTTCCTGATCTATTCGCCGATCTGGATGGCGTCGATGGGGTTTCAGGTTGCTGTCGGCGCAAGCACGAAGTGGAGCGATGGCGCGTTGCTGGCCTACAGTTTCATCGTGGCGATTCTGCCGCTTGTAATCCCTATGCTGATCGCAGGGCGCTACACCACCAAGCCTTGGCACGACAGCTATTGGTTCAAGGCGTACTTGTATCTGGCGGTGTTCCAGTTCTTCGGCAGCTATTTCGGTAGCGAGTATTTCTTCGATGTGCTGGGCATGGTCTACAGCTATCCGACAGTGACCACCACGCTCGACTCGGCGCTGGTTGGCAGTGGCAAGCAGACCGTTCCGCTGATCATGTATCCATGGGCGCAGGTGTTCTTCCTGACCTATCACGCGACTGCGAACATTGCCTTGCGTGCACTACGTCGTCTTGGTGGCGGTTATGTGGTGTTCGCGATCAGCGTCTTCGTGATCGGCTATTTCTGGGCATGGATGGAAACCAAGTCGATGGCCAACCCGATGTTGGCGACGACGTTCTACTACCAGAAGCTCGAGATCATGCTGAAGTACGGCTCGGCAATTTACGCGACCTATTTCATCGCTAGTTTCCCGATCTATTACTTCATCGACGAGACGCGCGAGAAAACCTGGACTTGGTGGCAGGTCGTCGCAGGTGGCTTGAGTGCGAGCATGCTGACGCTCTATATGCTCGACTTTGCAGCGCGCTGGGTAGGATCGCTGTAACGCGCTATTGAGTGCGCTGGTACTCGGAAACCAACTCATCAAGGGATGGGTTGGCTTTTCCCATGCCGTTGATTAATGCGATGGGAATCTCGCCTGTCATTACAACGTTCAAGCGCTTGTAGCTTGCGAGATTTTCTTCGGTGTTCTCAAAGCTTGCTGCAGCATAGTGAGACGTTCTGATGTTCTCTATGCCTAGCTCGCTCAGTTTCTTTGCGAGTTCGCTTGCGCGTTGAGCGCCTTCGCGAGGACAGTTAATCGGTGCAAATATTAGAACGGTGTTGCGCGGAGTGTCTGCTGGCATCGGCACTGGCAAAAAGCCATTGGGACTAGTGACTGCGGCCAATGCTTTCTCTTCGCGATGCTCACTCCACCAGTGAGCGCCAAAGCCTAGCAAGCCTAAAGCCAGTAATAAGTGACTGAGCTTCACGTCGTGGTGACGAACTTAGCTTAGATAGAACTGCAGCCAATACACGCCGCTCAACAAGCCTAGCAACTCAAAGAAGCCAGAGATCCATGGCGTGATGCCAGGGTTGCCATCGAGCAACAGACTGACGAGGCGGCCGAAGACTAAGCCGCCGAGTATCGTTACGGAGATCAGTGCGCCCGCTAGCGTGAGACTGGGAACAAATGCGCTGGCAGTCATCACAGCTCCGGCGGCAATGGCAACGCCACCAGCACCGGAGCGCAGGTAGTTTTTGGCGTCGATGCTTTTGGCGCTAAGAGAGTAGGGAACTGCGACGGCTTCAACAGGCTGAAACAGCGCACGTAAGCCAACAATCAAGAACAAGATCCCGGTGATTACCAGATAGAAAAACATCGCTAACTCCCCTATGTGCGTCGTGATCAAAGATATCCGGGTCTTGCGCCCGGCACAACGAGCGGTGCTTTAGCCAACACCTGCGTAGGGTCGTGTCATCACTTCGAGTAGATGGCCGTCTGGATCTTCAAAGTAAACCCCACGACCGCCGTTATGTTCGTAGGTTTGATTGGCTTGTTGTTTGCCCGGCGCGGCCCAGTATTGAAGGCCACGTTCACGAATGCGCCCAAAAATTTTATCGAACTCGTTTTCACTGACGAGGAAGGCGTAATGCTGTGAAGCAATCTTTTCGTCGTGATCATAGAAGTCGAGTGAAACCTCATTGCTGAGCTTCACGACCAGCATAGGCCCAAACGGAATTGGCTCAGGCAGCCCCAATATTTCGATGAGAAATGCGGATGATTTTTGCTTGTCGCGGCACCAGACGATCGTGTGATTGAGTTGCACGTTCATATGGATCTCTTTGCCGGCTTAACGGATTCCCAATGATTTATTGAGCGGCCGTAGCGCAACTTGGTGTGCGACCCGTGCTGCGTGCATTGCGGATGCTCGCTGCGATTTCTTCTGAGATCTGCGCAATGGCTTTTTGGTGTCCTTGCGCGAGAGCGGCGTAACCTGCGCTGACGGCAATGTTGGCGCTGCTGCTGCAAACGGCGAGTGCGGCGTCACTGTTGCTGACGCGTACAGACCAGAGCGCATCGATGCGTGCGTAAGCGCCGGGAGCAGAATCGAAACGCTGCACGCGCAGGTTAACGCGATAGATCGGCGTGCTGCCGTTTCTGCCAAAGCCAGCCACGTCGCGCACGCCCAAGGTGCGCGTGAGATTCCATGACAAAGCGCCATGGAGTTCATTGCTCAGTGGAGCGATCCAGCGACGTGAGTCGACAGGTACTAACTCGCCTGCGCCCGTGCGCACCACAATTTGTGGCACGTCGACTTGCATTGGCACATCAACTTTCATTACTTCAATTTGATAGCTGGCGTCTGTTGCGGTTGCTGCTGCGCTGCTGTCGGGCATCAGCGTGTAATAGCTGGTGATGCTTTGCGGTGTTGCGCAAGCGCTTGCGGTCAGTGCGAGCAATGGTGCCAGCAAGCGGAGTCGACGTGAGATGCGGATGATCATGGTGCAGCTTCCTTAGGAGCGGCGGGTTCTGCGACGACTGGCTTACCGCGTAGCAGCGACTCTGGATGTTTCTCAAGATAATCCGCCAGCGCGCGTAGCGAGCGTGAAGCCGCGTCGATCTGTTCCAGTGTACGACCTGCATTCTGTTGCAGTGGCGCGTCGGGCGAGACCAGATTCTGATCCAGCGATTGCAGTGTACGCTGTGCTTCTTCCAGCATCTTCTTGGCTTGCGGCGCGAGATCTTTATCCAATTGCTTGAACACGCTGTCAGCGCTGCGCAGTGTTTCGTTTAAGTTGTTGCCAATCTTGTCGAACGGTACGGCATCCAGTTTGCGGGCGATGTTCTGAATCTGTGCCTGCACTTCTTCAAGATTGCCCGGCGCAGTTGGAATGACCAGCGGTCTGGCGTCGGCATCAAACTTCACAGGCTTGGCTTTGGGGATGACGTCCAGCGAAACGTAAGACTGTCCGGTTAGGAGGTTGCCCGTACGCATTTGTCCGCGCAGGCCCTGTCCAACCAAGAGCGCGACCATGTCTGTGGGTGCAAGGCCCAATGATTGTTCGGTTTTCAGCAGCGTGTGATAGACCGGGCCCATGCGCTCTGGATAGACCACGGCATCCACATTGGTGAAGAAGATGCGAGTGTTGGGATCGTAGTCAATTTGAATCGACTTAACGACGCCAAGTGTGATGCCGCGGAAATCCACCGGCGAACCAACCGTTAGGCCGCGCGTGGATTGACCAAACACCATGCGAATGTCGATGCCAATGCCATCGGGTGGCGCAAGCGCGGTCATCTGATCGCTGAATAATGTGAACTCGGCATTCTCTTTAGCTGGCTCACCGGGTTTATCTTCGCTATACGCTTGAAAAGCGATGCCACCAGCAAGTACGGTCGCGACCGACTGCGTGCTGACCTTGAGGCCTGCAGCATTCAAGGTCAGGTCGACGCCGCTGGCGTTCCAGAATCGTGTGTTGGTGCCAACAAATTTATCGTAAGGCGCGTTGATGAAAACTTGTATGGTCACGCCTTTCCCGTTGGCATCAAGCTCGGCTGCAGTAATACGGCCCACTGGCATTTTGCGAAAGTAGGCAGGAGAGCCAACGGTGAGTGAGCTAGCGTCGGTTGTGTGAAGCATGAAGCGACGTCCCTTCAGATCATGTGCAATCGCGGGCGGCTTTTCCAAGCCTACAAATGCGGTTTGCTCGTTGGCCGAGTTGCCGATATCGACACCCAGATACGCGCCAGACAACAAAGTGCTGATGCCAGAGATGCCGCCCAAGCCCACGCGCGGACGTTCAACCCAGAAGCGTGTGTCGTCTACCGCGATGCTGGAGGCATTCTTGCTGAGGTCCACCGTAACGACAACGTGCGAGCGATCATCACTGAGTGCGAGCTTGCGCACTTTACCGATCACGACATCTTTGTATTTAACTTCGGTCTTGTCTGCTTCCAGACCTTCGGCACTATCAAAGGTGATGGTGATGGTGGGGCCGGATTGCACAACGCCGCGCACAACAAGCACCAAGCCGGCGAGTGCGGCGACGAGTGGCACTAACCAAATTAACGACAGGCTGCCGCGGCGCGGGTGTTTGACTTCCGGCTTCGGCAGCTTGCTTGCATGGTCTGGAGATTCTGGAGTCGACATCCTGTTAACCGTTTGTTTTGTCGTTATCTGGGGGAGTGCGTGGTTTGGGTTCGTCTGTGTCCCAGATCAGTCGTGGATCAAAGTTCATTGACGAGAGCATGGTCAGTACAACGACGGCTGCAAATGCGACGATGCCACTGCCGGCCTGTACCAGCGCAAGTTTATTGAAGTGTACCAGCGTTATGAGCAGGGCCACGACGAAAACATCCAGCATCGACCAATGGCCAATGTGCTCAATGATGCGGTAAAGCTTCGTACGTTCACGTTGACGCCAAGTGGACCTGCGTTGCGTGCTGATTAATAAAAAGGTCATCAAACCAAGTTTCAAAATAGGCACCACTACACTGGCGGTGAAAACGATGATCGCCAAGTCCCACGCGCCGTCTTGCCAGAGGTCAATTACACCAGAGACGATGGTGGAAGACAGTGTGTTGTACATCTTAGTGGTCAACATGATCGGCAGCAGGTTGGCCGGGATGTAGAGAATGGTTGCGGCAATCAGATAAGCCCAGCTGCGGGTCAGGCTATTGGGTTTACGCGTATAGACATGCTCATCACAGCGCGTGCAACGTGCATGGTTCAGTTCCTCGCGGTTATCCAGAACCAGTCCGCAGGCATGGCAGCTGATCAGCTTGAGATCGCGAGCACGTGAGGAGTTGTTCATACGTCTAGCGCTTCGGATTGATCCCAAAGCTCGTGTAAGTCAAATGAGCTGAGGACGGCGAGCAGAATCGTGAGCGTGGCAAAACCCCACAGGCCGATTTGTGGCGCAACTGCAGCGACTGCGGTGAGCTTGATCACAGAGACTACGGCGCCGAGCATGAACACTTCCACCATGCTCCAAGGTTGCATCTCGCGTAGTGCGTGCATCGCGCCAATAAATGCACGTGGCTTTCGGCCCGCGCGCAGCGGGATCAGCACATAAGCGAACAACAAAATCTGGATCAGTGGAAAAAAGAACGCGGACGCTGCTGCAAAGACGGCGATTACGCCAACATTCGAATCAAGCGTGAACAGCAGGGTGTCCCACAACGTCGCACGATTGCTCAGGCCCGACATATTGAGTTCAACAATCGGGTAGCAATTGGCAATCACAAACGTGATGGCGCTGGCCAGAGTCAGTGCCAGCATCACATCAATATCAACGTGCGCATTCCTGTAAAGCTCACTGCCGCATTGCAGGCAATGTGCTTTTTCTCTGCGCTTTAACGGCGTACGGCTATACACCGCATCGCAGTATTCGCAGATCACCAGACTGGCGGAGTTCAACCGGGATTGCATGGTGTGCCTGAATTTTGCTGGGAGTCAGGTCCTTATTGACCTGACGTGAGCCTAGCAAAATTTGAATCAGCACGGTTTTATATGCAATGCCCTGTGGAATGCTTTGTTGATTTAATCTCAGTTAAGCGATGTGGATCATGCAGTGCGTTAAGGCGCTGCTAAAGGCAAGTTGGCTAAATCGACATATTGAGGAGATGGCTTGAGTGTTAGCGTGATACCAGACCAATTGATCGCTACGTTGTTGGTGACGCCGCTAATGTCCGTGACAGGAACGATGGCATTGGCAGTGATGCCATTGAACAGTGTGATGGCATAGCTGGATGCGCTCGTCCAGACAACGAGTTTATATTTTCCTGCAGCATTGACGAAGATCAAGACTGAGGCATAAGGGTCTGGCATCGCCACACGTTGCATGAGCTGATATCCGCTCAACTGCGTCGTCATGCTCTTCAAGGCTTGATATGCAGGCTTAGGCGTAAGGTCGGCATTAACCATGCCGAAATTATGCTCGTAATCGTTGGGATCGGAGCCGTCATTCTTCCAGTCATACCAGATCGAAATTGGGACATTGTTGAGCAGGCCAACGAGTTGTGAGCGAACCAGAAAGTTTGCTTGATCCGCTTGCGGTAAGCCGCCCGCGACGGTTGTATAACCCCACTCGCTGTTAATGACCGGGATCATTCCCTTACGATTGCTTGGTGCTGACTGATCAATCAGCCAAGCCAAATATTGATATTCACCGCTCACGCTATCGGGTGTTTGGCCGCGGTATGGATGAACGCTAATGCCATCGACGCAATCAAGAATGCCGGAACTCAGAAAAGGTGAAAGAAAGTTCCAATCTATTCCAGATGTGGCGCCGCCAATGACGGCTGCGCTAGGCACAGCGCCATGGATTGCATTGCAAGTGGCTTTAGCCAAGGTGGTGTAGTTTGTGACATTGGGAGTTGGTTTCCAGAACGAGATATTGGGTTCGTTCCAAATTTCCCAGATGACATTCTTGGATTGGTAACGCAGCGCCGCTGCTTTGGCCCATGCTGCAAATGCAGCAACGCTTTTGGCGTCGTTCGGCGATTCAATATACGAAGACCAAACACCATTCTGCGAAACAACTTTCACGGTTTCGTACAGAGAATTGGAGTAGTCCAGAATGAAATAAGGGCGCATCCCGCGCGTGGTGATATTGGTCACCAGCTCGTCGTAGGCTGACCAATCGTAACGGCCCTTCATGTATTCAATTGCATCCCACTTGAAGTCGGTGCGGACAATCTTCACGCCCGCAGCGGCCATCATGTCGAGATCTTTGGTGTTGCCTCGAACGAAATGGATAGAAACACCGGGGCTGTTTGCAATGGACGGTGTCGGCAGATTCGCAGCCTGTGTTGTTGCCCAGGGAGCGAGTACTAGAAGTGCGAGTGCATAAATACGGCGTTTGATAAACATGCGGATTCTTCCTTGATTCCATGCCGTAAATTTCTACGGTTTTTCTCTGTATTTACAATATCGGACGCGCGCACATTTTTTGAAGAGCCAAGGTGGGCGTTTATCAGTGTTCAGCGCACCGTTCATCGGTAAGCATGCTCGGAATGCGGCTCTGATGATCGGGCACTTTGGCGGAAAGCTTGTCCGCATTTCACCCGTTGGGTGTGGCGGATTTCCTGAAGCGTGAGAGCTTATGCCTCGGCATAAGTCAGAGATTTCCTTCGCGCAGCGTCACGGATCTGCAACGCTATTTCTTTAGGTGATCCCTACCATCGATTGTGATTGCAAGCGCGCATTCGAAGCGTTTGCCATGTCCAAGGAATGGCGCCATGAGGGTTTCCTACGTTGTGCGAGTCGTTGTTGTAGGTGTCGGGATTTGTGCTGCGGCCGCTTGGGCTGCTGAACCCGGCATTAATCTCAATACGAAACTCGCAAGCCAGAAGGTTGCGGTACACGTAGCAACAGCTAATCCCACTGCGGTTGTTGTACGAGCAAAAGGTCCGGTTCTCAATGCCAACATTAATCTGCAAAGCTCGGCTGGTGATTGCTCAGAGCTGGTGAGAAAAGTTGCGTTGGGAATTTGTGTGCCGATTGGGCCGGATGATCCGGTTAGCCCGAATTAATTGTGGCGTTGTTTGATTGGGGCGTTCGTTCGGGGATTGCGAGCATCTAGTTCGCCGACCGCGCCGCTCCTGCGCATTCGGCAACTGCTCCTGCGTTGCTCTACTTCGGGCATCCATGCCCTCACCTGCGCCCGCGACGTGCCGTACATCCTGTACATAAAGAAAAGCCGACTCTCTCGAGTCGGCTTTTGTAGTGTGTCGGAGCGAGCCGACCAGCGCATCCTTGCGCCGTTATTAGTGTCTGTAGCCTTTCACGCGAACCTTGAAGTCCATCGCTGGGCCGGGGGTTGGTGCGGTCTTGGTCTTGAGCACGTAGTTCGGTGATTCAAGTTCTAGGTCAAGCTTGTAGAACACGCGTGCCATCGACAGTGCCATCTGCACTTCTGCCAGGCTCTTGCCCAAGCATGTGTGAGGGCCGCGACCGTAGGGTGAATACACGCCGGGCTGCAGATGTTCTGCGCGTGGTTTCTGATAGCGATCGATATCGAAGGTTTTGTGGTCGGGGAAATACTCGTCCATGAAATGAGGCACGCTGGTGCCGATGAAGATCATTTCGCCTTCATAAATCTGGTGGCCTTCAAACACAAAGTCTTTGTTGGCGGTACGCATCTGTGCAACGGCAATCGGATACAAGCGCATCGATTCCATGATGGCGCCGTTGAGTGATGGCAGTTTCTTCAGCAGGCCGTCTTCGTCTACTTCACCGGCGGCAAACAGTTCGTCGACTTCCTTCAGCACGCGCGCTTTTACTTCAGGGTGTTTGAGCACGGAGTAAATAACGGCCGCTGTGGTGTTGGCAACGGTGTCGAGGCCAGCAACATAAGGGCCAGTCAGCGAAACAATCAAATCGCTCGCAGGCATGATCTCTGGTGTTTCGATATGCGCGGCCATGATGTCGTCGATCAGGTTGCGATCTTCCGGCTTGGTCGTGGCGTAGCGTGCTTTGGCGTCCGCGATCATCTTGTGGCCAAGTTCCATCACTTTGTTCTTGGCCTTTTTGTATTCAGGGCGCATTAGCAAGAACTTAGGACGTTGACGCGTGACCAACACGTTGAGGATGTAAATGATCGCGGTGCGGATGTCCTTCACGTATTCCAACGGCGCAGCGCCGGTCAGAATCGTGCCGAGTTGATCGACGACCATGTACTGCATGCCTTCGACGACAGGCACTTCTTTGCCGACTGGCCAATCGCGCTTGAGCGAGCCGTCAGTGATCGTGACTAGATCGTTGTAGCGACCTTTGATGGATTCTTTGGAGTAGCCATTGCGCATGATGTCGCGCAGTTGCTTGTGGCTTTCACCGTCTTCACCGGTGAGCATGCGATTGGCGCCGTATTCGCCACACAGGCCTTGCCAGAATTCTTTCGAGCGCAGACATTCTTTGCCAGCGCGCGTGCCCATGAAATTGGCAGCTTCAACGCCGGAGATCAGCACATATTTTTGACCGAGAATGCTGAGGCGACTGACCGGACCGTAAGTGCGATAACAGTGGACGAAGAATTCCGCTGGGCCTTTAGCCATGTCGAGAACATTGCCCAAGAGGGGCAAGCCGGGTACTTGTGGCGTCTTTTTCAGCGCAACGGTTTCTGCAGTAGCACTCACGTGATCCCCCTAATAATCAATATCTTAGCCGACCATACCGCAAGCCATGGGGCTAGAGTAGCTACAAACGGACGAGTTTTAAGAATCGATTCTAGAAATTCAGTGTAAAGGCGTGAAACCCCTACGAATAAGGCTGAATCACCGGGCGGCGCGTGCCGCCCGGTGAGCCCCTTTTAAGGCAGTGCAGCCTCCAGTTCTTCCAGTGCTTCGCGGCTATAGACGGCCAAGCGCTGCAAGTGCGGCAGGGTGTCGCGACAACCGATAAAGCCAAAGTTGAGCGTGTCGACATAACTGACCACGGTGATGTTGAGGCCATAGCCAGCAACCGGAATCGACAGCGGGTAATAGCCATCCATTTTGTAGCCGCGGAAATAAAGGGGTTTCTTTGGCCCGGGCACATTCGAGATCACGACATTAAA
>JAZKEM010000155.1:0-4564 GCA_040387055.1 Pseudomonadota bacterium
TGTTCGCCGCCCTGCATCGATTCGAGCAGGAAGGAATAGGGGCGGTTGCCGAGTTTGAGATAGGCGCCGACGGGTGTATCGAGGTCGCCCGACAGTTCGCGGGTGATCGCGACGCGGTTGTATTGTGACGATGACATTTGAGACGTTTTCCTAGCTACACCGGAATCTGCCGCTCTTATGCGTTAGTCATTCCGATGTGTGATTATTTAACGAATTGATTTAATAGTTAAACAAATAATCACAGTTGCCATCGCCAAGAAGGCGATAGCGGCAAACGAACAATGGCAGTTAGAGCGGTCATCAGGCGCCTATTTTGCCCCAGCAATCGCTTCGCGCATAGCGCGGATCGTTGCGGTGTAGTCTTTGGAGTTAAAAATCGCCGAACCAGCGACAAAAGTATCAGCACCGGCAGCGGCAATTTCGGCGATGTTGTCGATCTTCACGCCGCCGTCGATTTCCAGACGGATATCGCGGCCACTGCTATCAATGATCGCGCGCGCATCAGCCAGTTTGCTCAAGGCTGAAGGGATAAAGCTCTGGCCACCAAACCCAGGGTTCACCGACATCAACAGAATCATGTCGACCTTGTCGAGCACGTAGTTGAGGATGTCCAGCGGCGTGGCCGGATTGAACACGAGACCCGGCTTGCAGCCGGCATCGCGAATCGCCTGAAGGCTGCGATCCACATGACGCGTGGCTTCAGGATGGAAGGTAATATAGGTTGCGCCCGCCTTGGCGAATTCCTGCGCCAGTGCATCGACCGGCTCCACCATCAAGTGCACGTCCAGCGGCGCGGTGATGCCGTATTTGCGCAGCGCAGCCGCCACAGCCGGTCCGAACGTCAGATTCGGCACGTAATGATTGTCCATCACGTCGAAGTGAACGATATCGGCGCCTGCAGCCAGCACACGCTCGACATCTTCGCCGAGGCGAGCGAGGTCGGCGGACAAAATACTGGGCGCAATCAGGGGAGCGAGTGGGCTCTTGGACATGGCTTTGGCGATCGAAACGAGGTCAGGATTGGCCGTCATTATCCCCTGCGCGGCCGCCAAAGTGGATGGCTCGGCCAAATTTCTGCGTCAAAGTCTTTGACCCACACCCTCCCCTCGCATAAATTGGCGACCCCGCGACGCCCCCATACCCGATCATGACCTCAGCACTTCTCGAATCGACCATCAGCAGCCTCCCCCGCATCCACCGCGGCAAAGTGCGTGACATCTACGCGCTCGGCGACGACCACATGCTGATTGTCACCAGCGATCGCATCTCCGCCTTCGATGTGATCATGCCGCGGCCGATTCCCGGCAAAGGCGCGGTGCTGAATGCAGTGACAGATTTCTGGATGAAGAAATTCTCTTCACTGATTCCCAATCACTCTTCTAATGTGCGTCTCGCTGATTACCTCACGCGCGAAGAACTGGCGCAGTGCGAAGGCCGCGCGGTTGTGGTCAAGCGTCTGAAAGCGATTCCGGTTGAATGCGTCGCACGCGGCTATTTGATTGGCAGCGGCTGGAAGGATTATCAGAAGACCGGCGCGGTCTGCGGCATTCCATTGCCAGCAGGTTTGCAGATTGCAGACAAACTGCCTGAGCCGATCTTCACGCCTGCTGACAAAGCACCCGTCGGCCAGCACGATGAAAACATCAGCTACGCCGAAGTCGAAAACAAAGTCGGCAAAGAACTCGCCGCACAGCTGCGCGACATCACGCTGCGCATTTATCGCGAAGCCTCTGAATATGCTCGCGAGCGCGGCATCATCATTGCTGACACCAAGTTTGAATTTGGCCTCGACAAAGATGGCACGCTGCATTTGATTGACGAAGTGCTGACGCCTGATTCTTCACGCTTCTGGCCCGCAGAAACTTATCGCCCAGGCATCAGCCCACCAAGCTTCGACAAACAAATCGTTCGTGATTATTTGGAAACGCTGGACTGGGACAAGAAAGCGCCCGGCCCTTGGTTGCCAGATGAAGTCGTTGAAAAAACCGCAGCCAACTACGCCAAGGCACAGCGACTGCTCACGACTTAATCGCGGTAGGCCTGATCCTTACTCACAAACAACGAGTAGGCAAAGCCCAAACCAAAGGCGTAGTTGAAACTGTTCTTGTAGAGCGGGCTGTCCTCATTGGCAGAACCTTTGCCCAGCAAAAGCTGATTCGCCACGAACACAGATAAGCATGGCGTAGCCGCAACAAATAGGCGTGTGCCTAGCGAGCTGTACAGATAACCGTTCTTCGACGAATAGGTCGGTCGTGTCGGCGTGGCGTATTGAGGTTCAACGTCATAGAAGTAGCTGTTGAATCCATCGAAGCCAAACTTGGACGCAAGATTGATGCGCAGTTGCATGCGTGGATGCAGAAAGGCTCGCCGGTCATAGTTCAATTGCGGCTCAGCGGTGATGCCGATGTATTTGATACCGCTACGCGCTGCAAAAGCAGAACGCACCTGACCAACAGCCGTCAGCGTACTGCGATCCCAGATACCCAGCTTGTATTCGAGCGAGGGACCCAGCTCAAGGATGAAATCGAGATCTGGCATTCCCTGGCGATCAGCGTTCCTGTCGGATTTGGTGGAGAACCCTGCACTCGCACCCACATTCAATTCCCAACGACTCGTTTTCGCCAGCTTGCTACGCACACCATCTTGATCGGCACTGAGCAGATTGCTGCGATAAATTCCGAATGGCAGCAGCACCGTGTTGCGATGATTTTGATCGCTGCCCGGATAATCAAAAACATAAGCACCAAAGCCAGCAACACCGATTTCCCATTTGGGTTTAGCCGCTAATGCAGGCTTTAAATCATCAGGCGCAGAGGTGAACACATCATCGGCATACGCGGGCTGCAACAACACCGTGCTGGCAATGGCCAGCAAGCAACAAAACGATTTCATGTGTGAACTTGCTCGGTAGTAATACAGTCAATCTGGCACAGAGTAGCCGGTGCAACAGGTTGCGTGCCACTGGCTTGCTCAGTGCAGTGCAATCGCGTACAGATACTTCCCGCTCTGTTTGTTTGCTCGCCTCATAAATTTCCCAAAGAACAAATCATGCTGAAAAAAATTCTCGCTATAAGCCTACTCATCACTGCCGGAGTCGCACAGGCACAGTCTCTGCCTGAACCGGTCACGGCCTATATCGCCGAACTGGATCGCGTTGAAAAATCGACCAGCCCGGTTTCAATGGAACCGCTGTTTGTAGCTGCTGATGAAGCCGGCACTGCACTGATGAAGATTGTGAGCGACGCGGTTGTGGTGATGGACTCTTTCTCTGACGCCGAATACAAAGCGCTGCAAGCCAAACTGCGTGGCATTCAACTCAATCGTGGCGAAGAGGTTTACGCGCAGATTGATGGTCGCGTTTTGCTACCCATTGCCGAGGCACATGGCCGCCCTGAGGATATTGCTTTCTTCAAGCTGTATCGCGAACTGTGGGGTGAGAATCTGTTCCCGGTTTATCTCAAACCACTAGCGCAACCTACGCCTTGCGTACGTTTTGGCGAAGGCATCATTCCGGAGCTCTACGAAAACTGGCTGGGCTACGCGCGCAAGTATCCCAAGGCCTACACCGAGTTGGTGCAGCAGACCATTCAGGACCTTGAAGAAACTGAAGTGGAAGGCGTGTGTGCCTGCGGCGATCTGAACAGTGTATTGAGTGATCAGCGCAGTTTTCTCAAGCGCTATCCCGACACGCCACGCGCATCACTGATCAAAGCACGCATGCATCAGATCAAAACGGATCCATACAAGCGCCCGCTGCGCTGTCACTAAGCCGCTGCGCCGACGGGTAGGTCGGTCGAAATCTGCTGCGAAGCTGCTATTCTCATCTCAAGCGCTGCGTCGCTATACGCAATGCACCATTTAACTGATTGCCGAGAGGACCTGACATGCAGATCAAAATCGAAATCGACGTCAAGCCCGAAGAACTGCGCCGCTTCCTTGGCCTGCCTGATGTGTCAGGCATTCAAGATGAGATCATCACTTTTCTGCGCGACAAAGTCGGCCAGGCCAGTGAGTTTGATGCCGGCGGCTTCGTCAAAGGCAATTTTGATTTGCTGAAAAACATCGTCTCGAAAGTGACGATCAAGGATTCTTCGGCGGAAGAAGCTGCACCGGAAAAGACTCGTGTGCGTAGGCGCGCGAAGAAAAGCTAAGTCCCAGATCTCTTGTCCATAAAAAAACCCGCCGTGGATTATTCCACGGCGGGTTTTTTGTGCATCCGTTCACTGCCCCAAGCACATCCATGCGCTCGAAACATTCAGGCATCCTGCCCTCACCCTCAGGTTTTAGATTCAGCGACCTGAGCTGAAAAATCTTTAACAACACCGCGCCAGAGTTCACGGCGCACACGCTGATCGCGTGCCATACGGTTACGTGATTCAGGCAACAAATCAATTTGGTCACGAATCAGTTCGCCTGCATCGCGAGCGCGACGTGCGACCCTGAATCGAATATCCATATCGGTCCAGTGACCACGAAGCGTTCCTGCCTCATGAACTGCAACCAAAGCGATACCACTCAGGGCACGCTCCAAATAATGACCTACGCGCTCATTGATCTCGCGTAG
>JAZKEM010000156.1:0-33583 GCA_040387055.1 Pseudomonadota bacterium
AAGACATGATTGGTTTTGTCGCTGTGCGTTTCCGTTTTGAACGGGATGCCGCAGGGACTGCCGAGCAAGAAATGAAAGCCTGGCTTGCACGTCGCAAAGCCACGCAGCCCGTTGGCAAACCCAGTGCTGGTAGCACTTTCCGCAATCCGCCGGGCGAGCACGCTGCACGTCTGATCGAAGCCTGTGGTTTTAAAGGTCATCGCATTGGTGGAGCGCAAGTCTCAAAGCTACACGCAAATTTCATCATCACTGACGACAGCGCAACAGCTGCTGACGTCGAAGCCTTG
Organism: Pseudomonadota bacterium; assembly: GCA_040387055.1. Lineage (GTDB taxonomy): Bacteria > Pseudomonadota > Gammaproteobacteria > Nevskiales > Nevskiaceae > Stenotrophobium. The sequence goes on from JAZKEM010000156.1 coordinate 288, forward strand.
ATCGCGTTTTTACGCGCCGAGGTGAAACAACAGAAGGGTATTGAATTGGAACCTGAAGTCAGAGTCATTGGAGAGCCTCGCCATGCGTAAGCTCGTAAAAAATCCTAAGGCCTTCGGACGCGTTGCCGTGTTGATGGGCGGCTGGTCCGCAGAACGCCAAGTTTCCTTGTGGAGCGGGGAAGGCGTGGTTGCAGCGCTGAAGGAAAAAGGCGTTGATGTCACCGCGATTGACGCCGACAAAAACGCTGTGCTGACGCTTGGCGCGCAAGGCTACGACCGTGTGTTCAACATCATGCACGGCACCGGCGGCGAAGACGGCACGGTGCAGGCGATTCTAGATTTGCACGGCTTGCCGTATCCCGGCAGTGGCGTACTCGCTTCATCACTGGCAATGGACAAGCTGCGCACCAAGCGCATCTGGAAGGCTGAAGGGTTGCCAACACCAGATTTCATGGTGCTGAAGAATGCGGACGATGCGCACGAAGCCGCTAAGCGCTTCGGCTATCCGCTGATCATCAAGCCCGCGGCTGACGGTTCAAGCGTTGGCGTGTCGAAAGTGAAATCAGTGGATCAAGTCGATAAGGCTTTTGCTGATGCGCTCGGTGATGACCGCGTTGTGATCGCAGAAGAGTTTATTGCTGGCGGTGAATACACCTGCCCGATTCTGGATGGCGTTGCATTGCCCATCATTCGTATCGAACCGGATGGCGAGTTCTACGATTACAACGCCAAGTACATCTCAGACAAAACCAGCTATCACTGCCCGGCAGGCCTTGAGGCGCCACACGAAAAAATCTTGCAGCAAATTTGCGCCAAGGCTTTCGATCTCATTGGTTGCAAAGACTGGGGCCGCGTCGATTTCATGATGGACGCACAAGGTAAACCTTGGTTGCTGGAAATCAACACGCTGCCAGGCATGACATCGCACTCGTTAGTGCCGATGTCCGCCAAAGTGAGTGGCTTGAGCTACGCCGATCTCTGCTGGGCACTGCTCGAAACCACGCTGGGGCAGGGAGACGCAGGTTAACACCATGACCCTTGATCGCTTCAGCACCGCCAACTTTGACTTCAAGCCTGTATTGGCTGGGGTCTCGGCGTTGCTGTTGATTTTGGGTGGTGGTGGGTTGTATGGCGCTGCACGCGGCAATCACGTGGTTGAGCATTTGCAGATTGAAGGGCCGTTTAAGCGTGTGTCACCAGAGCTGGTTCGCATCGCAGTGGCCAATCAACTGCCTGAAGGCTTTTTGACGATGGATCTCGAAGCAGCGCGCGCGAGTCTGGAGCGTTTGCCTTGGGTAGAACACGCCCGCGTTGAACGTGTATGGCCCGGTGATTTGCGTGTGCGTATCTGGGAGCGCGAAGCGTATTCGCGTTGGCATAGCAATGAATTGCTCAGCACCAAGGCGGCTGCGTTTCTGCCTGATGCAAAAGAAATTCCGGAAGGATTGCCGAAGCTCTCTGGTCCTGATGGGCATGAGCAGGAAGTGATGGACGCATACAAGCAGTTGAGTCAGCGCTTGGCGGAAACGCCATTGCCGCTCGCGCAACTGGATATGGATATCCGCGGCGAGTGGTTGGCACGTACCGCGTCGGGCATTGAGTTGCGACTGGGCCAAGGCGCGCCAGACAGCAAGCTCGACATGATTACTGGGCCAATGTTGCGCGCGTTGGGCCCGCGCTTGAGTGAAGTGAATTACGTGGACCTTCGATACACCAATGGTTTTGCAGTGGCTTGGCGTGCGCCGGGTGCGGCTGCCGAGGAGAAAAAGCAATGAGCAAGAGAGAAGTGAGAAACCTGTTGGTCGGTCTCGACATCGGTACTTCGAAAGTGGTGTGCGTGGTTGGAGAAATTCTTCCTGACGGACGCATCGAAGTCGTTGGCGAAGGCTCTGCTCCATCGCGCGGTCTCAAGAAAGGCGTGGTGGTGAATATCGATGCCACCGTGCAATCGATACGCCGCGCTGTGGAGAACGCAGAGCAGATGGCGGGTTGCCGCGCGCAGTCGGTTTACGTCGGCGTCTCGGGCTCACACATCAAGAGCTTTAATTCCACCGGCGTGGTGCCGGTGCGCAATCGCGAAGTGAATGAGCGCGATGTGGAATCGGTGATCGACGCCGCACGCGCAATTGCGATTCCGGCGGATCAAAAAATTCTGCACGTCGTCCCGCAAGAATTTGTGGTGGACGGACAAGACGGTATTCACGAGCCGGTTGGCATGTCTGGTGTACGCCTTGAAGCGCATGTGCACATGGTCACTGGCAGCTTGAGCGCTGCGCAAAATATTCAGAAATGCGTGGAGTCTTGCGGACTGCGCGTCGACAAATTGATCTTGCAACATCTCGCTTCGAGCCACGCGGTGCTGATGCCTGATGAGCGTGACCTTGGTGTGTGCATGGTCGATATCGGTGGCGGCACCAGCGACATCGCAATCTTCAAAGGTGGCTCGGTGCGTCACACCGCAGTGCTGCCGATTGCGGGCGATCAAGTGACCAATGACATCTCGGTCGCTTTCCGCACACCAGTGCCTTACGCAGAAGAAATCAAAATTCAGTTCGGCTGCGCACTGCCCGAGTTTGCGGCGAGCGACGAGATGATTGAAGTGAAGAGTGTTGGCGAAATGCCTTCACGCACTTTGTCGCGCCACACGCTCGCAGAAGTGATCAAACCGCGCTACGACGAACTATTCCGCTTTATTCGCAAAGAACTGCATCGCAGCGACTTTTACGACGTCATCGCCAGCGGCATCGTCCTCACCGGCGGCTCGGCACAGATGCCTGGCGTGCGCGAATTAGCCGAAGCGGTGTTTGAACTGCCGGTTCGCATCGGCGTTCCGCAGAACATCGAGGGACTCAAAGACGTGGTCAGAAACCCGGTTTATTCCACCGCGGTGGGGCTGCTGCTGTATGGCATTCAGGATCAGCCAAAACTGGTTTCACGTGGGGGAGATAGCGCAGGTCCGGGCTATTTGTTCAACCGGGTTAGCAGCTGGTTTAAGGGTAATTTTTAGCTCGTATTTCGAGCTGAATATCGAAGTTTTAAAACTAATTTAACGAAATCGCTTATGTACACATTGACACAGGCTCTGTTATTAAATACGTTACATGCTGAGAAGCTGGTAATAATTCATAACAAATGCACTGTGCAATGCAAAGCGAACGGTAAGAAGCATTTTTTTCAGGGTTACCACATTTAATTCGCGCAGGCACAACGCAGGAGAAGCACAATGAACGATCACTTTGAATTCACGGACGGACACAGTCGCAAAGCGGTCATCCGCGTTATCGGAATTGGCGGCGGCGGTTGCAATACCGTCAATCAGATGGCTCAGGCCGATATCCAAGATGTGGAGTTCATCGTCGCTAACACCGACCGTGACCATCTTGAACGCTGCGTTCCGACCAACCAGTTGCAGCTCGGTCCCGAGATCACTCGCGGCCTCGGCGCTGGCTCCGATCCTCGCGTAGGCCGTCAGGCGGCTGAAGAAGATCGTGACCGCATCCGCGAAATGCTGGAAGGCACGGACTTGCTGTTCCTCACGGCTGGTATGGGTGGTGGTACGGGCACGGGCGCTGCACCAGTGATTGCGCAGGTTGCTAAAGAACTGGGCATCCTCACCGTTGCCGTGGTGACTAAGCCATTCTTGTTCGAAAACAAGAAGCGCATGAACATCGCGATGCAGGGCCTGGAAGAGCTGCGTGAGTTCACCGACTCGCTGATCGTGATTCCCAACGAGAAGTTGGGTCTGGTGCTGGGCACCAAGATCACCATGACCAATGCCTTCAAGGCCGCCAACGATGTGCTGCAGAACGCAGTTCGCGGCATCTCTGAGCTGATCACCTGCCCGGGCCAACTGAACGTCGACTTTGCTGACGTGAAGACGGTCATGAGCAACCGCGGCATGGCGATGATGGGCGTGGGCGTGGCGAGTGGTGAAGACCGCGCGCTGAAGGCTGTGGAAATGGCCCTGTCCAGCCCGCTGCTCGACGATATTGAACTGCGCGGCGCGCGCGGCCTGCTGGTCAACGTCACCTGCGACGACTCACTGACGATGGAAGAGTATTCGCTGATCAACGAGCGCGTACATGAGATCGCTTCTGACGAAGCCGATGCCAAGTGCGGTATGTCGGTTAACCCGAACCTCAACGGCGAGCTGCGCGTGACCGTGGTTGCTACGGGCCTGCACGGCATGAAGACGACGGTTCAGGTTGCTGTGCCAACGGCTCAGCCGATCAATCCGCGTGTTGCCTCGTTCATCCGTCCGGAAATGCCAGTGGCTCAGCCGATGCCACAGCGTCAGCCAGATCTGGATCGCCCGGCCTACAACCGTAATATCCGTCAGGGCTCGGTGGGGACGGCAGCAGCCTACCTGCAGGAACTGGATGAAGACATCATCAACATCCCGGCTTTCCTGCGTCACCAAGCTGATTAAAGGTAGCCTGGGGCATGGGCCAGAAGCTCAGGAACCCATGTTACAATTCGATGTCACTATTGCGGCGCCTATAGGGCGCCGTAATGCTAAATGAACCCGTAGTCAGGTAGCTTCAGCGCAATGATTAGGCAGCGCACACTTAAACAAGCGGTACGTGCCACCGGCATCGGCCTTCACTCTGGCCGTAAGGTGTACATGTCGTTGTTGCCTGCTGGCCCTGATACCGGCATCGTTTTCCGTCGTACCGATCTCAGCCCAGTGCCGGAAGTAAAGGCGCAGGCTCATCTGGTTGGCGAAGCGATCATGTGCAGTACGCTGGTAGAAGGCGACGTCAAAATCGCGACCATCGAGCATTTGATGTCTGCGCTTGCAGGTTTGGGTATCGACAACTGCATCGTTGAGTTATCGGCTCCTGAAGTGCCCATCATGGACGGCAGCGCCGGTCCTTTCGTATTCCTGATTCAGTCTGCTGGTATTCACGAGCAGGACGCGGCTAAGAAATTCATCCGCATCAAGCAGCCGGTGCAGGTGGAAGAAGGTGACAAATTTGCGCGCTTTGAGCCATTTGATGGCTTCCGCCTCAATTTCAGCATCGACTTCAAGCACCCAGTCCTGAAGGCTAGCGGTCAGACTGCTGTGGTGGATTTTTCAACCACTACTTACGTTAAGGAAGTGAGCCGTGCGCGCACCTTTGGCTTTATGCGCGAGTTGGATCAGTTGCGTGCGGCTAATCTGGGTCTAGGCGCGAGCTTAGACAACGTCGTTGCGCTCGACGAGTTCCGCGTGGTGAACCACGACGGTCTACGCTACGAGAACGAATTCGTTCGTCACAAAATTCTGGATGCGGTCGGCGATTTGTACCTGCTCGGCCACAGTGTCATTGGTGCTTACAACGCTTATAAGTCTGGCCACGCGCTCAATAACAAGCTGGTGCGTGCAGTGTTGGCGGATCAGGCGGCATGGGAATTGGTGACTTTTGACGAAGCGGCCGAACCTGCGCCGATCTCATTTGTCCGTGGCAGCCTGGCAACGGCCTGAGCTGTTTTTCCTAGGCGATTTCTTGCCTAAGCCTTTGATTCCTGATTAGACTGCAGCAAATACGCTAGAAGTCTGGCCTAACCTTTGCGTCAATTTCGGTGCAGGTCAGATTAAATCGCTCCTTAAGGAGCCCGAGCAGAGATGCTTTACGGTAGCGAAGGGGGACTAGACTGGCAGCGGTCTGGGCAAAGATCACAACCGTGTTGCCACGGATATTGGCGATACGAAGGGATTTGATCCAAGGCTCAGAAGACCATTGCTCTTGTAGTTCGTTATTTATAGCGGTTAGCCGCTGAGCGCGAGACAAAAGTTCGCGCACAGTTTGCGGTTGCTGGCTAAGCCAGTTCTGCAAAGGTTCGGCGTCGGTGGGCTTAATTTGATGCACCATGTATGGACATTATAGTCGTCAGTAAGGAACGAGGACGCACATGGAGATTCCATCTGCATCCGCGCAATGTCCTTGGCTGGCTGCCCTTGGCTACGCTCGTGGCCTTGATCTGCGTGCTTTGCGGCACGATTGGATACATGGCACGTGGCGACGGCGAAGTTCTCCCCTCAGGCTTGGTTGCTGCTTGGGCTAAAGAAGCCACCGCACAGCGCGAAGAAATCAGTCAGACCCGCGTCTCCGCAGGCGAAAACGCCCGCGCATTGGCACGCCGTATTGCAGAGTTGCAGGCCCACGTTCTGCGTCTCGACGCAGCCGGTCAGCGCCTAACGCAGATCGCCGGCTTGGATAAGGGCGAATTCAACTTCAACGCACCCCCGCCTGTTGGTGGCCCCGAAGAACTCGTGCCTGGGCAAGAGCCCGTGCTAGGTGATGTGCTGACCTCTTTGGACAGTTTTGAAAAGCAGTTGGCGGATCGTGAACGCCAAATGCGCGTTCTGGAAGATCTGCTGCTCGCCAGTCGATTGCAGCAAAAAGTCCGCCCTTCGGGTTGGCCGATTGCGGATGGCTGGATTTCATCGACCTTTGGTCGACGCACGGATCCCTTCACGGGCCGCTATGCCAATCATTACGGGATCGATTTTGCAGCTCGCAACGGCACGGATGTGTTGTCTGTTGCGACCGGCATTGTGACCGACGCAGGCGAGCGTTCTGGCTACGGCGTTTTGGTTGAGATCAACCATGGCAACGGCTATGTCACGCGTTACGGCCATAACCAGCGCGCGCTGGTCAGAGTGGGCGACAAGGTGAACAAGGGGCAGCGCATCGCTCTGATGGGTTCAACTGGTCGTTCTACCGGCCCGCATGTGCACTTTGAAGTGCTGTTCAATGGCGCACTGGTGAACCCTGAGCAATATATTCAGGCTTCTCACTGAGCTTTAAGGGAATTGTCCCCTTGAATTCATGTCTTAGTGCCCTCATCGACTTGGTGGGCGAGGCATAATACGCGTCCATTCCGTATCTCCATCACGGCTTCGCTGGTCGAAGCTCATAGTGCCTAAAACTTATGTTTAATAATCTGCTGGCTCGTATCTTTGGGAGCCGCAATCAGCGCAACCTTAAAGCCCTTGAAGGACTGGTTGTTCAAGTCAACGCTTTAGAGTCCAAATTTGCCGCGATGAGCGACGAAGAGCTTGCGCGCCAAACGCAGGTATTCCGCGATCGTCTCGCCAAGGGCGAAGCACTCGATAAGCTCAAAGCTGAAGCTTTCGCCGTTGTGCGCGAAGCGGGCAAGCGTGTTCTGGGCATGCGTCACTTCGACGTGCAGATTGTCGGTGGTGCCGTGCTTCACGCTGGCAAAATTGCCGAAATGAAAACTGGTGAAGGTAAAACACTGGTTGCGACTTTGTCGGCTTATCTCAATGCGCTGCCTGCGAAGGGCGTGCACATTGTTACGGTTAACGACTACCTCGCACGTCGCGACTCCGAGTGGATGGGTAGCATTTTCCGCTTCCTCGGCCTGACGGTCAGCGTTGTTGTTTCGGGTCAGTCGCAAGAAGAAAAGCGTCAGGCCTATGCTGCTGATATCACCTACGCAACCAATAACGAACTCGGCTTCGATTACCTCCGCGATAACATGGCGTTTGCGCTCACCGACAAGGTGCAGCGTGGCCAGTATTACGCGGTCATCGACGAAGTCGACTCGATCCTGATCGATGAAGCGCGTACGCCGCTGATCATCTCCGGACCTACCGATGATGATCCTGCGCTGTATCGCAAAATCAACGCCATCGTGCCGCGCCTCAAGCGTCAGGAAGGCGAAGAAACCGAAGGCGATTATTACGCTGACGAAAAGGGCAAGCAGGTCCATCTGTCCGAGCAGGGACACGAGAGTGTTGAAGGCTACATGCGTCAAGCTGGTTTGCTTGGCGAAGAAGAGAGCCTCTACGACGCTTCCAACATTATCTTGATGCATCACCTCAACGCGCTACTGCGCGCGCACACGCTCTATCACAAGGATGTTGAATACATCGTGCGTGATGGTCAGGTGGTGATCATCGATGAATTCACCGGTCGTATGATGTCGGGTCGTCGCTGGAGCGATGGTCTGCATCAGGCCGTTGAAGCCAAAGAAGGCGTGCAGATCCAGCAGGAAAACCAGACGCTGGCGTCGATCACCTTCCAGAACTATTTCCGTCTCTACAACAAGCTCTCCGGTATGACCGGCACCGCCGATACCGAAGCGTTTGAGTTCCAGAGCATTTACAACCTTGAAGTCGTGATTGTGCCGTCGAACCGTAAACTGGCTCGCCTCGATCGCGGTGATCAGGTCTTCATGACCGCCAAGGAAAAGTATGACGCGGTGATCCGCGACGTTAAAGAAGCGCACGCCAAGCAGCAGCCGGTGCTGGTAGGTACAGCGTCGATTGAGACTTCGGAACTGTTGTCGGGCTTGCTGAAGAAAGAAGGCATCAGACACGAAGTGCTCAATGCTAAACAGCATGAGCGCGAAGCTGAAATTGTTGCGCAGGCCGGTAGTCCGGGCGGCGTAACGATTGCAACCAACATGGCCGGTCGCGGTACCGACATCGTGCTGGGTGGCAGCCTTGAATCCGAACTGCATCAGATTGCAGAAGATGATGCCGCTGCACGCGAAGCCGCCAAGAAAGCCTGGCAGATTCGACACGATCAAGTGCTGCAATCCGGTGGCTTGTTGGTGATCGGTTCTGAGCGCCACGAATCACGTCGTATCGACAACCAGCTGCGCGGCCGTTCAGGTCGTCAGGGTGATCCGGGTGCAACGCGTTTCTATCTGTCGCTAGACGACACCTTGATGCGCATCTTCACGCCACCACGCATGCGCTCCATGCTGCAAGGCCTCGGCATGGCTGAAGGCGAAGCGATTGAACACCGTTGGGTGACGCGCGCGATTGAAACTGCGCAGCGCAAGGTTGAAGCGCATAACTTCGATATTCGTAAAAACCTGCTTGATTACGACAACGTTGCCAACGATCAGCGTAAAGCGATTTACGATCTGCGCGATGAGTTGATGGGCAGTGAGCGCGTGACGGCGATGGTCGATCGCATCCGCCCTGACGTTATCAATGCAATTGTTGATGCCAACATTCCGCCGCAGAGCGTGGTGGAGTTGTGGGATGTGCCGGGCTTGGAAGAAGCGTTCCGCCGCGATTTTGGTTTGGATTTGCCGATTGCCAAGTGGCTGGACGATGAAACGTCGCTCAACGAAAAAGGTTTGCGCGAGCGCCTGATCAAAGAAACCGACACGGCTTACAACCTGAAGAAAGAACAGATTGGCGCGAGCGTTCTGGAGCACTTCGAGAAGTCGATCATGCTGCAGGTGCTCGACGGTCTGTGGCGCGAGCATTTGGCTGCGGTGGACTATCTGCGTCAGGGCATCCACTTGCGCGGCTACGCGCAGAAGGACCCTAAGCAAGAGTACAAGCGCGAAGCTTTCACGATGTTCAACGACATCCTTGCGCGCTTCAAACACGAAGTCATTACGCTGTTGGCGCGCGTTCGCGTGCAGTCAGAAGCAGAAGTAGCCGCGATGGAAGAAGAACGCCGCAAGCCGCGTGAGTTGCAGTTCCAGCATGCTGAGGCTGCTAGTGCCGTTGAGCAGGCTGCTGCGGCAGAACCAACCGCTCCGCGTGCGCTGGAAGCTGTTCCTGAACCCGTCAAAGCGGCGCCGATTATGCGCGACCAGCCTAAGGTTGGCCGTAACGATCCTTGCCCTTGCGGTTCTGGCAAGAAATACAAGCAATGCCACGGTGCGCTGGTTTGATCCGCTAGCCGTTCTCGGTAAAAGCTTTAAAATAGAAAAGACGCTAGGTTCGCCTAGCGTCTTTCTTTTTTGGTTCACTGGAATTTACACATGGCCGTCAATCTCAAAGTTCCTGAAGTTCTTCATCCGGTCAAAGGTATCCGCCTTGGCGTGGCTGAGGCTGCGATCAAGAAACCGGGTCGCAAGGATTTGCTGCTGATTGAACTGGCGCCGGGCTCGCGCGTTGCTGGCGTGTTTACGCGCAACGCTTTTGCAGCCGCGCCGGTCACGCTGTGCCGTGAACGTCTTGCTGCGGGCAGTGAGATGCGCGCGTTGCTGGTGAACTCTGGCAATGCCAATGCGGCTACAGGCAGTGGCGGCATTGAAGATGCGCGGCTGACGTCTGTCGCGGTTGCTAAAGCTTTGGGCTGTAAACCTGAGCAAGTGCTGCCTTTCTCCACCGGTGTGATTGGCCAGCGCTTGCCAGTGCAACGCATGGTGGATGCCGTGCCGAATGCTGCTGCTGTGCTTGATGCCGATCATTGGCCGGATGCGATGCGCGCGATCATGACCACCGACACGCTGCCGAAAGGCGCGACGCGTCGCGTGCAGACTTCGCAGGGCGAAGTCACTGTGACTGGCATTGCCAAGGGCGTCGGCATGATCCACCCGGACATGGCAACGCTGCTGTCGTTTATCGCAACTGATGCGCGGCTCAGTGCTGCGGCAACGAGCACGATTCTCAAAGATGCCGTTTCGCGCAGCTTCAATTGCGTGACGGTGGATGGTGATACCTCGACTAATGATTCCTGCGTGTTGATTGCGACAGCACAAGTCGGCAGCAGCGACATCGATGCCAGCCACGCGGATTACGCGGTGATCAGCAGCGCGATTGAATCGGTTTGCCGCGAGCTCGCGCATGCCATCGTGCGCGACGGCGAGGGTGCGACCAAGTTCGTCACGATTAATGTTGGCGGCGCGACCACAGCTGCGGAAGCGCGCCAGGTGGCTTTGTCTGTAGCGCATTCGCCGCTGGTGAAGACCGCGCTGTTTGCCTCGGACGCCAACTGGGGCCGTATTGTCATGGCCATTGGTAAGGCAGGCGTTGCAGGTCTGGACGCCGCCAAGGTCAGTGTGGCGTTGGATGACGTACAGCTGATTGAAAAGGGCGAGCCACATCCGAGCTATCACGAAGACAAGGGCGCAGCCGTTGTTACTAAGGAAGAGTTCGCCATCAGCATCGGCCTCGGCCGTGGCAACGCGCAGACCACGGTGTGGACCTGCGACTTCAGCTACGACTACGTGAAGATCAACGCCGAATACAGAACCTGATTCTGTGATCCGTCGCGTCATTGCGGTTGCCGCCGGCTGCATTCTGAATGCAACCGGCGAAGTGCTGATTGCACAACGCCCTGAAGGAAAGATCGCGGCGGGCAAGTGGGAGTTTCCCGGCGGCAAGATTGAAACGGGTGAGCGCGCCGATCAGGCGCTGGTGCGTGAGCTGGAAGAAGAACTCGGCGTCCACGCCAAGGAATTCCGCCCGCTGATTCGCATCACCCACGATTACAGCGATCGTACCGTGGTGCTCGACACTTGGCTGGTCACTGCATTCAGCGGCGAGCCACATGGTCGTGAGCAGCAGGCATTTGCTTGGGTGCGGCCTGAGCGTTTATTCGACTATCCACTGCTTGGCGCTGACGGCCCGATTGTTTCTGCGCTGCGTCTGCCGCAGGACTATGTGTTTACGCCTGAACGCATCGGCGAGGCCGCGCTTATCGCCGGTCTACCGCTGTTGCCCAAGGGCGCATTGCTGCGGCTACGTCAGCCTGCGCTTAGTGATGCGTCGTACGAGGCTTTGGCTGCGCGATTGGTGCCAGTCTGCAAGCGCTTAGGCCTGCTGTTGATGCTGGATCGTGATCCCGAGATGGTGGCGGAGCTGGGCGCTGCGGGTTGGCATGCGTCAGTGGCCGCGCTCAAAGTGCAGACGTCACGTCCCTTGCCCGAGGAATTCTGGTTTGCGGCTTCGGTGCACAACGAGGCGGAACTAACGCAAGCACAAGAAGCTGGAGCGGATTTTTTAGTGGCGGGCTCGGTGAATCCGACGCCAAGCCACCCGCAGGGAAAGGTGCTGGGCTGGTCAGGATTTGCGGCTTTGGCAGATCGGGCTAATCGACCGCTCTACGCGATTGGTGGAGTTGGGCCGCGTGATTGTGAGCAGGCGTTTGCGCATTACGCGCAAGGTGTCGCAGGCATCTCGGCTTATTGGAGTGTGCCGTCTTCGTCTTGAAGCAGATCGCCTTCAAGGTTGTCTACGGGGACGGTGTAGCGTTCGCCAAACCATTCGCCCAAGTCCAATAGCTTGCAGCGCTCCGAGCAAAATGGGCGCCATGAGTTTTCGCTACTCAGCGATGTAGTTTGATTGCACTGCGGACAGAGGGCCACGGCTTACTTAAAACTCAGAACGTTCTAGAGCGTGCAGCACTGCATCTGGAAGCTGACATCGGCGGTCGCCTGCTGGCTTCGTGCATTGACGTCGCGCGCGGTCATGAAGCGCACCGTAAAGCGATGGCGGCCAGCGCTGATTTCTGGATAAACCCCAGCGGCTACCGGTACCGTCACGCGAACCAGCACACAGGGGCCTTGCGGCGTGTAGACGTACATGCCGCCCGTCGCGACGCTGGCTTCTGGCTCAATGCTATTACGCAGCAAGCGCAGATAAAGGCCGATGGCTTTCTCAAACGGGCGCAGATCAGCGAACCACGCATCAAGATCACGTTTGATGCTCTCGCAAGGCTGCGACAGCCAAAAGTGATACGCCGGCAGGTCAAACGCGCAGGTGCCGCCGGGGATGCCCGAACGGTTTAGCAGCGAAGTCAGAAAGTCGTTGCCGCGCAGGAGCGAGGCAGCGAAGTGCGTGGTGAGCTGCTGCATGCCGTTGATGGCCTGCGTAATCTCGGAGAGGATGCCCTGCAGCTTGCTCGCATCAATTCCCGGACGCGCAGCCAGCTTGGTCAGCGCATTGTGCTGATCGGTGAGTTCTTTGAGGATGTCGTTCTTCAGGTCTGAGCGCGACAGTACAGTTAGGATATCCAGCAGCGATTGCAGGGTGCTGCGAACAGCTAGGCTGCCTTGTCCGCTGCGATAGTAAGCGTGCTCAGAGAACAGGAATTCCAGGCGCAGGAAAGTACGTACACGCTCGGTGAGCGGCTGTTCATAAACAACGAACTCTGCCCCTTGTGTCACGAATTTCCTAGCTGCATGAATAACAAACAAGATTGTGAACTGTGTTGGATGCGTGTGCAATCCAAAATTTTAGCCCTGTGCTCCAGCTAGTTGCAGATACAGGCGATGAAGTTGAGCAACTTCGAGCTGGGTCTGTTCAGGCGTTCCAATGTTTTGGATCACATCATGTGCGGCATCGAGCCGAACTTGGCGATGTGTTTGTGCAGCAATCATGCTGCTGGCCAGTGTTTCTGCAATGCCGTCGCGGACGGTCAGGCGCGTCATCTGCGTTTCAACCGGCACATCAACCACCAGTACCCGATCGACCAATGTCTGCATGCCCGCTTCAAGCAGAATCGCGACTGAGATGATGCAGTAGGGCGCGGTTTGGCTGTCACGCCATTGCAGCAAGCGTTGCCGGATGTGGGGGTGCAGAATCGCTTCTAGCCGCAGCTTGGCGCTGGCGTCGCTAAACACCAGTTCACGCATGCGGCGGCGATCCAGCGTGCCTTCTGCGGTGATGAATTCGGCGCCAAAGCGTTCGGCGATCTGATCCAGCGCAGGCGAGGGCGGAGCGACCACATCGCGCGAGACCTGATCGGCATCGAGCACAGGCACGCCGAGCGCGCGGAACTGCGACTCCACCAATGATTTGCCGCTGGCGATGCCGCCGGTGAGGCCTACGGTGAGTTGCGACATGGCTGTGTTAGTGGATACCGGAGTAAGCCAAATATGCGTCGGTGATCTGCTGACCCCAAATCAGCGCAATCCAGCCTGCAGCGGCGAGATAAGGGCCAAAGGCCATCGGGATGTCCTTGCCCTGACGGCGGAACACGATCATGGCGCCGCCAACGGCTGCGCCTACCAATGAGGACAGCAGGATGATCATTGGCAGCATTTGCCAGCCCAGCCATGCGCCTAGCGCCGCAAAGAGTTTGAAGTCGCCGTAGCCCATGCCTTCTTTGCCGGTTAGCAGGCGGAAGAGGTGAAATATGGACCAGAGGCTCAGGTAGCCGGCAATGGCGCCGACCACGGCATTCGGCAAGCTGACGGAGACTGGCACCAAGGCTATCGCCAAGCCCAGCCAGAGTAGGGGCAGGGTGATGCTGTCGGGCAGGAGTTGGGTGCGCAGATCGATCACAGCGAGTGTTATCAGCGTCCAGGTCAATAGCAGGGCAGGAAGCAGTTCAGTGCCCCAGCCAAAGTTCCACGCGCAGATGGCAGACATGATGCCCGTGGCTGCTTCAACTAGTGGATATTGCATTGAAATAGGCGTTTTGCAGCCCGCGCATTTGCCGCGTAGCAATAGCCAGCTGATCACCGGAATATTCTGCCAAGCGCGAATGCTGGCACCGCAATTGGTGCAGCAGGATGGCGGTAGCATCAAAGAGATTTTCTGCTCTTCAACTGCTGGTAGTTCCAGAATTTCGCGGCACTCACTTTTCCACGCCTGTTCCATCATGCGCGGCAGACGCAGGATCACAACGTTGAGAAAGCTGCCCACCAGCAGGCCGAGCAGGCCGGTGGCAAACAGCAGGAATCCCGGGTTATCGCGCAGGGCGTCAAACAGAATCATGCTTAAAGCTCAGTCAGGCTGAAAAGAATCACCCGCAGGAGTGCTGCGGGTGATGGATGCAATCAATGTTAAACAGATGAAGGTTGCGCTTTCGCCAATTAGCCGATAACGGAGCCCAGCTTAAAGATAGGCAGGTACATGGCAACGACCAAGCCACCAACCAGCACGCCGAGGATCGCCATGATCATCGGCTCCATAAGACTGGAAAGGGAGTCCACCAAATTGTCGACTTCTTCTTCGTAGAAATCGGCCACCTTCGCACACATCTGATCTAAAGAACCGGACTCTTCGCCGATCGCCACCATTTGTACCGCCATGTTGGGAAACAGGCCGGTCTGTTGCATGGTGAGCTGTAGCTGCTGGCCAGTCGAGACTTGATCGCGCATGCCTAGGATGGCTTCGGTGAATACGATATTGCCAGCTGCTTTGGCGACCGATTCGAGCGCTTCCACCAAGGGCACGCCGGCAGAGAACATCGTGGACAGCGTGCGGGCAAAGCGAGCTACCGCCGATTTGTAGAGAATGTCGCCGATAATTGGCACTTTAAGCAGCAAGCGATCTAGCAGGCGGCGAAAATTGGCTGAACGCTTGTGTAAGCCAATGAGGCCAAAAAGGCCGCCCCCAATCACAATTGCTAGCATCCACCAACTGCTTTGTAGCCAACGCGATAGACCGACGACCATCATCGTGAAGGCTGGCAGGTCAGCGCCGAAGCCTTTGAACAGTTCTTCGAACTGTGGCACAACAAAGAGCAACAAGATCGTAGTCACGATCACCGCTACAACCATAACGGCGGCAGGGTAAGTCATGGCCTTCTTTACTTTCTTTTTGATGGCCTCGGTTTTTTCTTTGTAGGTTGCGACTTTGCCGAGCAGTGTTTCTAGCGCGCCTGATTTTTCACCAGCCTCAACGAGATTGACGAAAAGGTCATCAAAGTACAACGGATATTTGGCAAGACTCTCTGAAAACGAAGAGCCGTTTTCGATATTGGCTTTGATGCCAAGAATCATGTCGCATATGGAGGGATTGTCGTGACCGCGCCCAATAATCTCGAGCGATTGAACCAGTGGTACGCCTGACGACATCATCGTCGCCATCTGGCGACTGAAGATTGCGATATCGCCGCTGGTAATTTTTTTCTTTTTGGCCGCCGCAAACATACTCGATTGCCTGCGGACTTTTAGCGGATTAATCCCTTGCTTGCGCAACTGGGTTTTAATCATGCTTTCGCTAGGGCCCATACTCTGGCCTTTTACGCGCTGTCCTTTACGATCAGTGCCTTCCCACGCGAAGGTGTGCTCTTTAACAATAACAACGGCTGCAGCCTTTGCCATATCAACCCCTAATTTTTATTATCTTTATTCGCCCATCGTACAAGCGTTAGCTTGCGCGAGGTCAATGCTGCCGGCCTTCACTTTTACCAAGGCCGATTGACGTAAATCTTTGATGCCTTCTTTCTGTGCCTGATCCGCAATTTCGATGGCATTGCCGCCTTCCATCATGATGCGGCCCATTGCGTCTGAAAATGGCATGACTTGATAAATGCCAGTACGGCCTTTGTAACCCAGATCGCACTGATCGCAACCCACTGCTTCGTAGACCATGAAGCCAGGTGCATCGACTTCTTCTTGCTTGAAACCTTGGCGAACCAATTCAGGTTTTGGAATGCTGGCTGGACGCTTGCAGTGTGAACACAGTTTTCGTGCGAGGCGCTGCGCGATAATCAGGTTCAACGTCGAGGCAATGTTGTATGCCGGAACGCCCATGTTCATCAGACGCACCAAAGTCTGAGGGGCGTCATTGGTGTGCAGTGTTGAAAGCACCAAGTGACCCGTCTGCGCGGCCTTAATCGCAATTTCGGCAGTCTCGAGGTCACGAATTTCGCCGACCATGATGACGTCCGGATCCTGACGCAAAAACGCTTTCAGTGCGGCGGCAAAGGTCAGGCCCACCTTGGGGTAGACGTTGACCTGATTGATGCCGGGCAGATTAATTTCGGCCGGGTCTTCTGCGGTCGAAATATTGATGTCATCCGTGTTGAGGATATTGAGGCCGGTATAAAGCGAAACGGTTTTACCCGAGCCGGTTGGGCCCGTCACCAAAATCATGCCTTGTGGACGGCTCAAGGCTTTCATATAGGCATCTTTTTGTTCTGGCTCGTAGCCCAGCGCATCAATACCCAGCTGCGCGCTAGACGGATCCAAAATACGGCAGCAAATCTTTTCGCCGAACAGTGTTGGGCAGCTGCTGACGCGGAAATCGATGGCTTTGTTTTTTGATATCTGCAGTTTGATGCGGCCGTCTTGTGGCACGCGACGTTCTGCCAGATCCAGGCGCGACATCACTTTGACGCGCGCTGCTAAGCGCCCACCCATTGCTACAGGCGGTGTGGCAATTGTTTTTAGCTCGCCGTCTCTGCGATAGCGAATGCGATAAATCTTTTCGTAAGGTTCAAAGTGAATATCCGATGCGCCTTGATTAATCGCATCAACCATGATCTTGTGAACGAAGCGAACTATTGGTGCGTCATCAGCATCGCTACGACTGACGTCGGGCGTGTCTTCTTCACTGGTATCGACAAAATCTAAATGGTCGAGATCGGCGTCCGCTACTTGCATGCTGGAGGATTCGATCGCCTGCAGCGTGGCATCAATCGCTTTAGTGAGCTTGTCTTCCTCGACTAGGACCGCTTCAGTGGTGCTACCCGTTGCAAACTTGATGTCGTCTAGTGCTTGCAGATTGGTAGGGTCAGAAACTGCAACGAAAATTTTCTTGCCGCGCGCAAAGATCGGTAATGCGTGGGCCTTTTTCAGGACTTTTTCGTTAACGCTCTTAGCAACTGTCACATCAATTTCAATTGCGCGCAGATCAATCAGTGGCACGCCGAATTCAATGCTGGCGGACTCAGCAATTTTTACTGCTGACACGAGTTTTTGTTCGACCAGCAGGGAAACAAACGGGACGCCAGCTTTTATAGCTCGCTGCTGCTGGTCTCGTGCCTGCTCCTCGGTAAGCAGGTTGTCCACTACGAGGCGGCGTGCGAGGCCGCCGAGGAACCCGCCCGGCGAGAGTGTTTGGGGATTTAGGGCCATTACGGTTTTATTTGTGTCTGCACGGATTTGTGCAAGCCTATAGCAAATACTGCTTCCGGTGTGTAGGGATTAGCCAGAGCGGCAATAGGAAATTAGGGGAGTGTTGCTGCTGTCTTCGGCCCGTGTCGCTGCTCCTCAGATTTTATGAGATACGCCCCCGTGATGACTACGATGATCAAAGCGGTTGCTGTGTACATCAAGCCATCGACTAGCGAAAGAACAAAGATTGCCAGAAGCAGGGCTGCCATGATGCGATTAGTGTCCAATGTGTCCGCGGCCCGCAGGCGGCGTAGTGAAGCAAGATTGAGGCGAATCCAGAAAAGTCCCAGAACGATTCCGCCCAGCAATCCGAAGTCCATTAGCCATTGCACGAATGCGTTATGTGGCTGAATTAATTTGTGGTACTGGCCGCTAAGTAGGTTCCGGAATGAGTCTGGGCCATACCCAAATAGCAGAGACATTCGCGTTTCTAGCAGGATATGGAAAGCATTTCCCCAGATTTCGATCCTGCCGCTGGAAACATTTTCTGCACCGTTGAGCTGCCCGGCACGTCCCAGCACGTAGCTCGTTTGCCCAGTTAAAAAGGCCAGCGCCCCTCCGATGAGGAAAGCTAAGGCCGGTAAAAGATAGGTTTTAATCGTATGGACTAATTTTCCGATCGCCAATGCTATGCCAAAGACAGCCAGCGCCAGCAATGCGCCTCTAGCTGCTGATACGACCGATAAATATCCGGATAAGGCAAAAATAGTGAGGAGCACGCTGTGTTGCCATATGCGGGTTGCGCCACCCCAGAAAAGGCACAGTAAGGCGGTAGCCATCATCAGTTCAGAATTGAAGTGACGGATATTGCGATATATCGGAGGGCTTCCGGCGAGTTCTGACCAGATGTTTGTTTTTAGAGAAACGCTGAAAATCACGGACAAGATCGAAAGCGCTGCAAAGCAGGTCACTGCGATTTTCAACAAGGCTACCCATCGGAGTCCGGCATCGCCGGTTCTTTCAAACCAGGCGCAGAGCGCTGCGCCAAACAATAAGACGGATACATAGAGTCGTGCCTGAGCATTCAGCCAGAGATCGCCTTGATAAAAGTGCCATGCCGTAATGCAAAACAACAGCGTCAGTGCAGCAAGCTTGAATGCGCGAGTTTTCCACCATTGTTGTATCTGATGGCAAGTTTCAGGGAGCAGCAACAGAGAGAAGCCCAGAAGTACCCAGCTAGTCAGTGCATTAACACTTGAGCTGAACATCCAGATAGTTGCCAGAACAGGAACGGCTATGACAAATGGCATCGCCCACCAAGCAAGCTTTAGACGGAGTTTCAGCGTTCGTTCTGCCGATGGCGTATCAATCATCCAAATTCCTGTGTCGCAAGAATGTAGCTTGCATACCGAATAACGGTAGCAGTCGTGTGTTAGAGCATTGTGTCTTATTCAATGGCCCAGTTTCTGTTGGTTTTTTGCCATGAGATACGTCCCGACGATAACGATAAAGGTCAATGGAATGGCGTGATAGAACATGCCATCAATTAGTGAATAAGCAAAAAATGCTAGTAGCAAGGCCGCAGCGATGCGATGGGCATCTGACCCGGCATCTGTGCGCAGGCGATGAAGTGATAGAAGATTAAGGCGCACCCAGAAAACACCCACGATTACTCCCCCTAATAGTCCGAATTCCAATAGCCATTGAACGAAGGCATTGTGGGGATGAAAAACTTGAGGGGACCGGGGATTGAACAACGTCCGGTATGCGTCCGGGCCGTATCCGAACAGCAAGGCAGTTGGGGTTTCCAATAGGCGATAGAGGACCTTGCCCCAGAGCTCAGTGCGGCCACTGGAAATGCCGTCTGCGTCAGTGAGTTGTCCGACGCGTCCTAGGGCATAGTTCCCTTGGCCTGTAATGAATACCAGTAGGCCTCCGAAGAGGAAGGCTAAGATGGGCGGCAGATAGATTCGCAGAGACTCAACAAATTTTTTGGCGGCGAATGTCAGGCCGAACACTGCCAATGCGAACAATGCACCCCTGCCTGCTGTTGCAACCGACAAATAGCCGAATAACACAAAAAGTGGGAGAAGTAAGATGCGCTGCCATTGCCGTGGGGCACTTGCCCAGAAAAGGCAGAGCAGAGCAATGGCTATCATGAGGTCAAAATTGAAGTGCCGGATGTTGCTATATATCGGCGGGATTGCAATTAGTTCTGACCAGATGTGGGCCTCTGGGGGGGCACCCAAAATCACGGTAATGAACGAGAGCGCTGCAAAGCAAGTCACTGCAATCTTCAGCAAGGCTGCCCACCGGAGTCCGGCGTCGCCAGTTCTTTCAAACCAGGCGCAGAGTGCCGCGCCAAACAATAAGGCGGACACATAGAGTCGTGCCTGAGCATTCAACCAGAGATCGCCTTGATCAAAGTGCCAGGCTGTTATGCAAAACAGCAGGATCAATGCAGCGAGTTTGACCGTGCGAGTTTTCCACCATTGTTGTATCAGATGGCAAGCTTCAGGGAGCAGTAGTAGAAAGAAGCCTAAAAGTATCCAACTGGTCAGCGCATTGACCTCTGGGCTGACCATCAAGGTGGTCGCCAAAACGGGAACTGCAATAACGAGTGGTAGCGCCCACCAAGCAAGCTGTAGGCGGAGTTTCAGCGTTCTTTTTGCAAAGAGCGTATTAATCATTCAAATTCCCGTGCCGCAAAGTAGCCTGTAGTTGTTGCTGGTAGGCTTTAATGCGCGTGACATCCGCTGTATTCACGGCAACTTTTCGCGGATTTATTCCTTCCTGAGTCAAGACATAGGTCACGTACTCCCCGCTTGCTGGGGCGTAATAAGTCAACCGATCCTTGCATCGCACCCCAACATCCTTCGCCACAACCAGTGTGCCTAGCGTGGACTCCTTCAGTTGCATGAGTCCTTGAGCGCTGACTTCATAGAAGTCGGCGCTTTCCGCCAATAGTTCGCCCGGAGCAATGGTTTTGTAGTTGTTGGCAGCAAGAAATCTGATGCCGGTTTCCACAGTGATGCATTCTTGGCTTGGATTTAGCCGTGCCACGCCAGTGCGTGCGTAGTCCTCGACGGCACTGCGAATGTCTAGCAGCGAAGTGAAGTCGTCACGCTCCGCGTGCTGTCCGCTGGCGTGTCCATTGGCGAAAGGTGTCATTGCCAGAACGGCCCGGCTCTGATGCTCGCTGATCAGGGAGACGCCATGACCATAGCCGGCAACTTCTAACTCGCCTTCGGGCTCCAATCTGTGGGTCTCCACATCGCCCAGTCCCTCGCCGTGATCTGAGAGGGTAACGACCAGCGTATCGTTGAGGCGTCCTTGCGCTGCAAGGCCCTTCATCAACTGGCCAACCTGCTCGTCGACTGCAGTCAAGGCTTCGATATGTTCTCGCCGAAAGCGGTTCGCATCTTTGATTGTCTTGGTCGAATGCCGACTCTTGAATGGATAGTGTGCGGTCTCAAAATGTACGGCGAGGAACAATGGCTGTGAACCGGCGGTCTGGTTGAGTAGCTGCTCAACAAAACCGTCAGCGTCATAGTTGGCGAAGGACGCCGTGTTGATATACGAGTAAGGCAGCAGCCACTTTGCCAGTGGGGTTTGCAACAGCAGATTAGTCAGTGGGGTGTCGTTAACGCGCTGCAGTAAAAAATCCAGCACGCCTGCCTTGGGGCCGACGACATGGTCGAATCCGAAAGATTCGTCGATGTTGCAGAAGCGGCGCTCGTCAATCGCAAACACGGTTTTATAGCCCATGCCTTTGAGTGTTGAGGGCAGTAGATTCTTGTGGTCGACGTTTTCCATATTCCGCAAATTAAAAATCGCGCCATGTTCTGCTGGCGTCTTGCCACTCAGAATGGAAGTCCAAGCGGGGAATGTGCGACCTAGCGGGGTGTAGGTACGCCGGTAGTGCGTGCTCTGGTTGACGAGGGCTGTAAGGTTCGGAAGATCTTTGCCGGCGGCATCCCAGATTTCTGCCGACAAGGAATCAACGCCGATTAGAATGATATTGCGTGCCGTTGATTGAGCCGTAGCATTGCTGTTTGGTGGCAGCAAAACGA
Source organism: Pseudomonadota bacterium (assembly GCA_040387055.1). Taxonomy (GTDB): domain Bacteria; phylum Pseudomonadota; class Gammaproteobacteria; order Nevskiales; family Nevskiaceae; genus Stenotrophobium. The sequence continues at coordinate 21,863 of JAZKEM010000156.1, forward strand.
CTATCAGGCCTATGGCCGTGATGATGGCGGCGACAGTTAGTCTGCGCCGTGGCAATTCAGCTCGTGTTGTCCAGAGCGCCCAGGCTGAGCCTAGGCTGAGTAATATCGCTGCCGCGGCTGCAACGCTCGGCTTACCGATAGCGGCAAATGTAAATGTGTAATTGGAGAGCGGAAACAGGGTGCCATTGACGGCGACCAGTAATACCCAGCATCCGAACAGAAATAGCAGACGCGTAAGACTAGGGGAAAGTTTGCTGGCTTTGGAAAAACGATGAGCTAGCGTGATCAACATGACGTACGCAAGGATCAGTAATCCGAGGTGAGTCAAGATATTCCGGGCGATCTCAAATTGCACCAACGGTGTCGAGACTGCCTCATCAAATAAAGACAGGGCGCGTTTGCTTCCGGATGCTAGAAGCTCAGTTGGTTCCAGCAAGAAGGGCGCGTAATAGGCCAGTATAAATGCGCCGAACCAAGCCAGATGACGGGCTATTTTTATGGCGCAAGCAGTGATGCGAGACATGGCAGTTCCATAACAAGAAAGCCCCAGTGCCAAGGCACTGGGGCTCCACAACTAGGCATCAGACTAATGCAGCAGCCTGATGTGATGACTGACTAAATTACGAACCTACAACGCGGCAGTCAGCTGGAACATACTTGAACTTGGCTGCAGATGAGGTAGCGCAAGCCCAAGCGATTGGACCCGAGCTGCCGCCACTTGGGGTCAGCGTCATTTGAACGTCTTTTGCTTTATCGTTCATGATTACCGTGACTTTACCGGTAGTGCCGTCGCAAGCAACAGAAGTAACGTTGCCTGCTGCGCTTAAGTTAGCGCCAGCGCAGCGATCAGTGCTGCTGTTAGCCATGTTCTCAGAAACAGTGGCCTTGAGACCGCTAGCGAGCGACAAGCCTTCCGTAACACGAGCGCGGACAACATAATCCTGATAAGCAGGCAGTGCGATTGCAGCCAGGATGCCGATGATTGCGACAACGATCATCAGTTCGATCAGGGTGAAGCCCTTTTGCATCTTATTCATTGGTGAGTCTCCGATTGATTTGGAATTCTTGAGAGTTAAGAAAGCCCCCGCAAACTTTTAAGCGCTATTCGTGCCAGCACCGACTTAGAGAAATTAAATAATTAAAACAATTAATTAAAAATTAAACCTCGCGTCAATGCCAGGCAATTTCAGATACAAATGGTCCTGTTGTGACAATTAACGTCACATTTAGCGTTAGGGTAGTGCCGCAAAATTGGGGAATAAAATCGGGTCTGTTCATGCTGCCGAGGCTAAACATCAAAACCCTGCAGCAGACGACAAGACTGCATAACGTGAAATTAGCAGTCACACGCCCTAGACTACGCGCCCTTTCTGTAGCTTTTTCAGTGTGTTCTCCCATGCAAGAGCAGTATCAACCCGCCGACGTCGAGCGCGCAGCCCAGGGTTTTTGGGAATCTAGCCAGTCCTTTAAAGCAGTCGAGGACAAGAGCCGCGAGAAGTTTTACTGCCTGGCGATGTTCCCGTATCCGTCCGGCCGTCTGCACATGGGCCATGTGCGCAACTACACCATTGGCGACGTGATCGCGCGCTACCAGCGCATGCTCGGCAAGAACGTGATGCAGCCGATGGGCTTTGACGCCTTTGGCCTGCCTGCTGAAAACGCGGCGATGAAATCCGGTGTGCCACCGGCCGAGTGGACTTACGCCAACATGGATTACATGCGCGAGCAGCTCAAGCAGCTGGGTCTTGCGTATGACTGGAGCCGCGAGCTCGCCACCTGCAAGCCTGACTATTACCGTTGGGAGCAGTGGCTGTTTGTGCAGCTCTATAAAAAAGGCTTGGTCTATCGCAAGAACTCCATCGTTAATTGGGACCCGGTGGACAACACTGTGCTCGCCAATGAGCAGGTTATTGATGGTCGCGGTTGGCGCTCAGGCGCATTGGTTGAGCAGCGCGAGATTCCACAGTGGTTCCTCAAGATCACCGCCTACGCTGAAGAATTGCTGACAGATCTGAAGACGCTGCAAGGCTGGCCCGACGCGGTCAAGACCATGCAGGAAAACTGGATTGGTCGCAGCGAAGGTGTTGAGATTGATTTCAAGCTCACATCAGGCGACGGCAATCTCACCGTCTACACCACGCGTCCTGACACCTTATATGGCGTGACCTTTGTCAGCGTCGCCGCGCAGCATCCGCTGGCACTCGCTGCCGCGCAGCGCGATGCCAAGGTTGCGACCTTCATCGAAGACGCCAAGAAAATGGGCGTTGCTGAAGCCACGCTGGAAACGATGGAGAAGAAGGGCGTCGCGCTCGGCATCGACGTCATTCATCCGCTCACCGGCGAGAAGGTTCCGGTATGGGCCGCCAACTTTGTGTTGATGAGCTATGGCAGCGGTGCGGTCATGGCCGTGCCTGCGCACGATCAGCGCGATTATGAATTTGCGAAGGTCTATAGCTTGCCGATCAAGGCAGTGATTGCTGCGGACGCTTCCGCACAAGCGCCAGATATCAGTGCCGCTGCATTCACAGAAGACGGCATCTGCATCAACTCCGCTGAATTCAACGGCCTCAATTTCCAACAGGCTTTCGACGGCATCGCCTCCAAGCTCGTCGCTATCGGCCAAGGTCGCAAGCGCGTTAACTATCGCCTGCGTGACTGGGGCGTTTCGCGTCAGCGTTATTGGGGCTGTCCGATCCCGATCATTTATTGCAAAACCTGCGGCGATTTGCCGGTGTCGGAAGAGCAGTTGCCTGTTGTGTTGCCTGAAGGCTTGATGCCAGACGGTGCCGCTAGTCCACTCACCAAAACACCTTCGTTCTACGAATGCGCATGCCCCAAGTGCGGCGAGCCTGCGCGTCGTGAGACGGACACCTTCGATACCTTCTTCGAATCGTCCTGGTACTACGCACGCTACGCTTGCCCAGATAGCGACAAGGCGATGCTTGATGAGCGCGCTTCGTACTGGTTGCCGGTTGATCAATACGTCGGTGGTATCGAACACGCGATTCTGCATTTGCTCTACGCACGCTTCTTCCAAAAGCTGATGCGCGACTGCGGTTTGCCAGTTGCGGCCAACGAGCCGTTCACTCGCTTGCTCACGCAAGGCATGGTGCTGAAAGACGGCGCCAAGATGTCCAAGTCCAAGGGCAATACCGTCGATCCTGAAGAAATTCTGAAATCGCATGGAGCCGACGCCTGCCGTCTGTTCATGATGTTCACCGCGCCGCCCGAGCAGAGCTTGGAGTGGAGCGATGCGGGCATCGACGGCGCTGGTCGCTTCCTCAAGCGTCTGTGGCGCTTGGTGTTCGATCATGTTGTTGCAGGCCCGGTGCAAGCGCTGGATAAAGCTGCGCTCACCGGTCCGCAAAAAGATCTGCGTCGCAAGGTGCACCAAACCATTCAGAAGTTTGGTGACGATATGGGTCGTCGTTACAGCTACAACACCGCCGTTGCTGCGGCGATGGAGTTGGTCAACGCGATCTATAAGTTTGAAGACCGCACACCGAATGCACGCGCTGTGTTGCAAGAAGCGCTGGAAGGTTTGGTCGCCGGCCTCGCGCCGATCGTGCCGCACATCAGTCATGAACTCTGGCAGCAGCTCGGCCATAAAGAAGCCGTGATTGACGCGCGCTTCCCGCTGGTTGATGCCGATGCGTTGATCTCCGATTCGATCACCCTTGCTGTGCAGGTTAACGGTAAATTGCGTGGACAGATTCAGGTCGCGGTAGGTGCAACGCAGGAGCAAATTATCGCAGCCGCTTTGGCGGAACCTGGCGTGCACAAGTTTGTGGATGGCCTAGAGCTGAAAAAGAAAATCGTTGTCCCCGGAAAACTTGTAAGCTTCGTCGTGTGAAAAACACTCGAGCCCCAAGCGTGCGCATCACCTTAGCTATTTTCTTGGCCACTTTGCTGGCGGGCTGTGGTTTTCATCTGGCTGGTAGCCGCCCGCTGCCGGAGCCATTGAAAACCACGTATATCGACGTGATTGCCCCGTACCGCGTTTCTGAGCCACCGCTAGAAGTGGCGTTGCGAACGCTAATCCAGCGTCGCGGCGGGCTCGTAAAAAGCAGTACAGAAGGCGCGCGTTCGATTATCAAGCTGTCCAATCTCAAGGAATCACGTTTTGTGTTGTCGATTGGTGTCGACGGCAAAGTGCTTGAGTTCCAGTTGGTAACGAGCGTGACCTACCAGGTGAACGTTGGCGATAAAGTGCTGATGCCACCCGATACGCTGAGCCTGTCACGCAGCTACAGTTTTAACGCACAGCAAGTGCTGGCAAAAGATGCTGAAGAGGCGCGTTTGCGTCAGTACATTCAGAGCGAGTTGGCAGAACTGTTGTTATTGCGAATGGAAGCGGTATTGGGGCGCAGCACCGCTGAAGCCACTGGCACTAGCCCAGCTGTCGAGCCAGCAAGCTCACCGGATGCAGTAGTTCAGCCTTAATCCCTTCGCGCCGCAGCCCTGCGGCCAGATGCATCGAGCAACCGATGTTGCTGCTGATAATAATGTCTGGTGCCAATGCGCGCGTCATCACCAGCTTTTCTTTCAAAAGCTGATCAGCCATTACTGGCTGTGTAATGAAATAACTCCCCGCGGCGCCGCAGCAACGATCCTTGCTGTCCAGCGCAACAATTTCGATACCGGGAATTTTCTCAAGCAATCTGCGAACAGCATCGTCACCTTTCACTACGTTTTTAAGGGTGCATGGCGTGTGAATGGCGACTCGTGCCTTCAAGGGCTTAATCGCTAAATTACTCGGCCATTTGCTGAGTAAAAACGTACTCAAATCCTGCACGCGCTGCGAGAACGCAGCGCCAGATGTGCCGAGTATTTCCGGATATTCCATCAACGTCGCGCCACAACCGCTGGCGCTGCTAAGAATCGGCGTGTTGCTGTTAAACGCTGTAATGTTTTGCTGCGCGAGTCGGGTGGCTTGTGTGGGATACCCGTTGTGTTGATGCAGCGCGCCACAGCAGCCCTGACGTGTTGGCACATCAGCGCTGATTCCGAGGCGTGACAACACCAGCAGTGCGTCTTGCAACGTTTGTCGATCAGCGAGTTCGCCAGTGCAGCCGGTGAATAGTGAAACCGAAGCAGCATCTTTGCGTACGTGATTCTGCAAGGCCAGCGGCAAATAGATGCGAGGCAGTAGCGAGTCGAGACGAGCGACACGTCCGTTGCCGAGTAAGTGTGTCCGGCGTAATAGTGCTTGTAGACCACTGCGCTGATAGAGCCAGAGAAGCGTCGCTGCAAATTTTCGCGCTGTTGCATTGCTAAGCCAAAATCCAATCACCCGCGTCGTAATATCCGTACTCGGTTTTTTCTGATGCAGCATGGCTCTGCCCGCATCAATCAAACGACCGTAGGGAACTTTTGCCGGGCACACGGTTTCACAAGATCGGCAGGACAGACAGCCATCGAGGTGCGAGATTGCGCTGGCACTCGGAGGAATCAGGCCAGTTGAGAGTCCCTGCATGAGCGCTATGCGTCCACGTGGGGAATCAGCTTCGCTTTGTGTCTGCAAATAGGTCGGGCAATGCGGCAGGCACAAGCCACACTTCACACACAGATCTGCGTCTGCATAAGGAAATTCAGATCGAGACTGTGGGGTGGATGGCGCAGACATGCGGCCTATATTATCTGCGTAATCAGTGATTGCGTGTTTACTTCATTTTTCAGGAGCAATTATGTTGAAGGGCAAGATGTTGTTGCTTAGCGTCTGTTTGACGGTGCCGGGCCTGGCGCTCGCAGATCCCAATGGTTGGTCTGGCGAAGCGGGCTTGGGCTATATCGCCAATAACGGCAACACAAGTTCCAGCGCTGCTAATGGCAAGCTGTCATTGATCTACGCGCAGGATGTTTGGAAAAACACATTTCTTGCTACGGCCTTGGGCACATCGAGCGATAGCGTTTCGACCGGCGAGCAATATGGTGCTTCTGACAAGCTGGACTACAACTTCACCCACAACGACTATGCGTATGCCAGTGTTGAATGGGCTAAGGATCTGCAGGGTCCTACCTTACAGCGCACCGTCGAGTCTTTGGGTTATGGCCGTCATGTATTGGCCGGGCCCACGCATATTCTGGATCTTGAAGCCGGTGTCGGTGCTCGTCAGGAGATTGTGAACTTCACCAATGAGCGCAACAGGGATGTGATCGGGCGCTTTGCAGGGAAATATGGTTGGAAAATTTCTGAAACCAGCAATTTCAATCAGTCGTTAAAAGTGGAAACCGGCCACGACAATACGTTTACAGAATCCATCACCGAGGTGAAGGTCAATATTGTCCGCAATATTTTTGGCAGTGCCTCTTACACCTTCCGCAACAACACCTCGGTACCGGTGGGAACCAGTCGTACCGATACGATTACGGCGCTGAACCTTTCTTACGCCTTCGGCGCCAAGTAAAGTGCGCACTGGATGTCCTGCATAGAACGCTAATGAGCTATTACGAGCACCACGTATTTTTCTGCTGTAACCAACGCGCCCCCGGCGAGCGCACTTGTTGTAACGACAAGGGCGCAACGCGTGTGCGTGATTACGCCAAGAAAAAGATCAAGTCGCTGGGTCTGGCGGCGCCAGGGAAAGTCCGCATCAATATGGCGGGCTGTCTTGAACGTTGCGAAGAAGGACCGGTGCTGGTCGTGTATCCGCAGGAGACTTGGTACACGTATGTTGACGAAGAAGATATTGACGAGATCATCAGCGAGCACATTCAGGGCGGCCGTGTTGTTGAACGCCTGAGACTCAAATGATTCACGACGTTCTCAAGATGGGCGATCCGCGTCTGCTGCGTGTAGCTGAACCGGTCGCGAAATTTGATACGCCAGAACTGCATGCACTGATCGCCGATATGTTCGAAACCATGCACGCGCTCAACGGTGCAGGCCTAGCGGCGCCGCAAATTGGCGTGAATCTGCGCTTGGTGATTTTTGGATTTTCCAGCAGCCCGCGTTATCCCGATGCGGATGCAGTGCCAGAAACGGTGCTGATCAATCCCATCATCACGTTTATTGGTGATGAACAGGAAGATGGTTGGGAAGGCTGCTTATCGGTGCCTGGACTGCGCGGCGTCGTGCCGAGATATCGCGCCTTGCGTTATCAGGGTTTTGATCAGTACGGCAAAGTGATTGATCGCACGGTCAGCGATTTTCATGCACGCGTGGTTCAGCATGAATGTGATCACTTGGATGGCGTGCTGTATCCAATGCGCGTGCGGGACTTCAAGCAGTTTGGTTACACGGATGTGTTGTTTCCGGGCATGCCGGATAATGACGACTAATTGTGCTAATTAATTATTTATAGAAATTTTGATATATAAATAATAACAGTCGATATTTCAAAGAATCGGCGAATTAATGTGCAGCGGATCGTCGCGATGTTTCTTAGCGCCAGCTGGTGTCTGTAGAGGCGGTTCTTGTTCTAGCGCCGGTTGCTGGCCGCGCTCGGGTGCGACGTTGGTGATCCAGCTCAGCATGTCGTAATACGTGCGCACATTGCCAACATAAGCCACCGTCTCATATCCGCGCGCATAACCGTGTTTGGTTTGCATATACCAACGCTCCTGCGTCAGCAGCGGTAGCGAGTTACGCACGTCGAGCCAATGATTGGGATTGCCGCCGAGTGAGCGTGTGAGATTGCGTGCATCAAACACATGGCCGATGCCGATGTTGTAAGCGGCGAGGCCCATCCAGGTGCGATCTGGTTCTTTGATTTCAGGCGGTAGCTGTTCAAGTAATTGGCGGAAGTAACGTGCGCCACCAAAGATGCTCTGAACGGGATCTTCGCGATCTCTGACGTTGAGAAAGTCAGCGGTATCCAGCGTCAGCATCATCAAGCCTCTGACGCCGGTGGGACTCACGGCGTCTTCATCCCAATGCGACTCTTGATAGCCCATGGCTGCTAACAGGCGCCAATCGAGCTGGTGCTTTGCTGCGGCGTCTTCAAATGCTTTGCGGTAACGCGTGAGTCGGGTTTGCACCATGGAGGCCAGCGTCACGGCGCCCATGTAATTCACCTGCTCAATATGGCCAAAGTAACGGTCGCGCAAACGCGGCAGATCGACACCACTGAAAACTTCGAGGTAGGCATTAGCAGCATCAAACAGACTGTTGTCAGCACTTTTTTGGAAGGCCCAAGCCAGATCCTGCGATTTGGCAGCGGCAAAAGCGATGCGCAGTCTGGGGTAGTAGCGCTGATTGATGGAGATGATGTCGGAGTTGGCGATGGTGTAGCCCAACTGATTATTGGCTACTTGATACAGCAACTCTTCGGTTTCCTGATCGTCCGTTTCTTCCCATTTCAGATCTGGATATTTTTTCTGGGCTTCACGCAGCAGTTCTGCACCAATACTGCCGCGTTGAACACGAATGTTCCCTTCTAAGTTGCCCAAGTTGTCCGGACGGGTTTCGCCCATGCGGTAAACCAGCTGTGGCACGACATGCAGCATGGCGCGAGCGAACCGTACGTTTTTGAGGCGCTCGGGGGTGATGGCCAAGCCTGCGGCGGCAAGATGCACGCGGCCTTCGCGGGCCATTTGAATGGCTTCAGCGGGACTACTGGCCACCACCACCTCCAGTCCGGCATTCAGACTTTCGGCAAAGCTCTTGGCCAATTCATATTCAAAACCGAGCGGGCCAGCCGCGCCGATGTAGTAAGTGGTGGGGCTGTTAATGGTGGCAATGCGCAGAACGCCGGTTGCCTTGATTTGCTGCAATTGGTCCGTGCGAGGCGAGCAAGTGGACAGTAAAAGGAATAACAACAGCGAAATCACGCCAAAAACCGCCAATCGGCGGTGATTTTTGACAGAAAGAGTAGGCGTGGCCGCCGTGTTCATTTAGAATCCGCGCTCCTCACGGGTCTGGCCGGAAACGTAACACACTGGCAAGCATCAGAAAGAGGTCAGGGTGCCAGCAAATGGAATTTGGCCTGTTAAAATTCTGGCGCGGTAAAAACGGAGAGGTGGCAGAGTGGTTGAATGTACCTGACTCGAAATCAGGCGTAGGTGCAAACCTACCGGGGGTTCGAATCCCTCCCTCTCCGCCACTTTAAGCGTTCGTCATAAGAACTACCGCCACTTCAGGAAGTCGAACGGGTCCCCGATGACTACCGTAAATCACGCTCCCTCCGCGATGTCTCGCACTTCACTTTCCGCAACGGTCATTTTGCTGTGCTGGTTGGCCATCGGCGCACTTTGGTTCAGTTCACTGTCTTTCCGCGATCTGGCGGGCACCGATGAAGGGCGTTATGCCGAAATTGCGCGTGAGATGGCGCAGAGCGGCGACTTTGTAACGCCGCGTCTCAACGACCTTAAATATTTTGAAAAACCGGCCCTGCAGTACTGGGCTTCAGCCGCTTTGTTCAAGGCGTTTGGCGAATCTGAATTTGTTGCGCGTCTTTGGCCGGGAATTTGTGGTTTTCTGGCGGTGCTGCTGGTTTGGTATACCGGTCGCCGCCTCTGGGGCGCGACGGCAGGACTCTATGCGGGTTTTGCCACGGTTAGCATGCTGTGGGTGATGGGCCTAAGCCACGTCGTTACCGTCGACATGGGTGTGAGCTTTTTCCTAACAGCGGTGCTCTGCGGATTCTTGATTGCACAAGATGACAAAACGCAGGCAGCGTCACGCAGAAAATGGATGTTCTTTGTGTGGGCCGCAATGGCTGGTGCCATGCTCAGCAAGGGGCTTATTGGCCTCGTCATTCCCGGTGCAGCGCTGGTGTTTTACAGTCTGATTTATCGTGATTGGAAAACCTGGCCACGCATGGAGCCCTTGTGGGGTCCACTACTTTTCCTTGCATTAGCGGCGCCTTGGTTTGTCATCGTGTCGATGCGCAACCCCGAGTTCGCCAAGTTCTTCTTCATCCATGAACACTTCGGACGCTTTGCCACCGACCAGGCGCGTCGTACCGGCGCTTGGTATTACTTTGTGCCCTTGCTGTTAGCCGGCTTGTTTCCGTGGACTACGTTATTGCCTTCGCTGACGCGTTACGCAGCTAAACGTGAGAGCAGCAGCTTCCAGCCGAACGGTGTCTTGCTGGTCTGGTGCTCATTCATTTTCCTGTTCTTTAGCGTCTCCAGCTCCAAGCTGCCGGCGTATCTGTTGCCGATGTTTCCGGCACTCGGTTTGCTGTTAGGCCGTTATCTCGAAGCAGCGCAGCCGAATGTGTTGTGCAAACATGCGATCGCTTTGGCTGCAGCTGTGGCGGTGGTACTGATAGCGGGCGTGACCTACATCCTGTTCTTTGCCAAGGGCAGCGCAAAAACACCGGTGGAATATCACTACCAAGCGGCGTACTGGGTGATTGCTGCGGGCCTGGGCATGCTCGTATGTGCGGTACTGGCTGCACGCTCCGCATCGCAGGGTCGCAAAGATTGGTCGGTGATGCAGATTAGTTTGGGCGGCGTGTTTTTGTGCGCTGTCTTGATGGACGGCTATCAGGTTTTATCGCCGCTAGTTTCAGCCAAGAATGCTGCTGCGGCGATGACGCCTTATCTCAAAGCAGACACTGAAGTATTTTCAGTGGAACGCTACGACCAGACACTGCCGTTTTATCTCAAGCGCACTGTGACCTTGGTGAATTACGTCGATGAATTCAATCTTGGTCAGGAAGCTGAGCCGCATAAATGGATTCCAACGAATGAGGCCTTTGCCTTGCGTTGGAACGCTGCGCCAAATGCATTGGCCATTACCAATGTAAAGACGCATAAGAAATTGCAGGAATCCGGATTGCCAATGACGGTGATCTATACCGATCCTCGTCGTGTTGTGTTCAAAAAACCATGAAAGCTCTCGAATTCGGACTGATTGTTTTTGGCGTGATGCTCAACGCCGCCGCACAGCTGTTGCTCAAGGCCGGCACGCGCACCATCGGTCAATTTGAATTTAGCGCAGCTAATGTCTGGCCGATTGGCTGGTCAATGGCGACCAACCCACACATCGTCGGCGGTTTGTCTTGCTACGTGGTGAGTGTGATTGTTTGGATCATGGCGCTGTCGCGCGTTGAAGTGAGCATCGCGTATCCCATGTTGTCACTTGGCTACATCGTCAATGCGATCTTCGCTTGGTACTTATTTGGTGAAGCCATTACGGTGACGCGTGTTGTGGGCATGGGCATCATCATCATCGGCGTCTATCTCGTGGCGAAACCGACCTGATGGATTTCTTACCCTTCACACGACCGTCGATAGACGAAGAAACCATCGCTGCTGTCGGCGATGTTTTGCGTTCTGGCTGGATTACCAGCGGCCCAAAAGTTAAAGAGCTCGAAGCGACGCTGTCTGCTCGCTACGGCGGCCGTCCGGTGCGCGTACTCAATTCCGCCACGGCGGCTTTAGAAATTGCACTGCGTTTGTGCAAGATCGGGCCGGGCGATGAAGTCATCACCACGCCGATGTCGTGGGTTGCCACCGCGAATGTCATTCTTGCCGTCGGTGCCAAGCCGGTGTTTGTGGATGCGGATCCGGCCACACGCAATATTGATTTAAACAAGCTTGAAGCGGCGATTACGCCTAAGACCAAAGCGATTATTCCGGTAGACCTCGCAGGCTTGCCGGTCGATCGTGATCGTCTCTATGAGATTGCACGTCGTCACAACTTGCGTGTGGTTGAAGATGCCGCGCAAGCGATGGGCTCAAACTGGAAGGGTCGTGAGATTGGCTGCGATGGCGATCTGATTTCTTTCAGCTTTCACGCCAATAAAAACATCACCACCACAGAAGGTG
>JAZKEM010000157.1:0-5711 GCA_040387055.1 Pseudomonadota bacterium
CCGTCGGTGCTGTGCAGTACGAGATCCAAGGGCTTGCCTTCGATCTGCAAGCGCAAGGTGGCAGGTGAGCAGTAAGGATTGAAGTCGAGTACTTCTGCTGCGTAGCCATCAATGCTGCCGCTGTAGTGACTGTCTTCAGGCAGATAGCGCGCGGTGTCTTGCAGCGGCATTTCAGTGCCTTGAATGGCTTCGTTAGTGCGCACAAATTTCCAGCGTGTTTCGGTGAGATCTTTTTGCCAATAGCCGCTGTGGCCGCTGGAATTCCAGCCTTCTACACGCATGATGCGATGGCGTGTGTCGGGCGGCAGTTTGCGCAGGCTGAGGCGATTGGTGAAGCGGCCCGGTATGGCGCTGTGCGCGATCCAAGCGGGCGCGGGTAGCTGTAGAAGTGGCGCTGCGACATTCTCTTGATCCTGCCAAGAGTAATCAAAGAACACCGCATTGCCGCCAGACACATCGAATTCATAAAGACGCGTGTAGATACGGCCATCGCGGCCAACGACCATCACAGTAGAGCCGCTGCCGGTGAGGCCTGCCATCGGCACGGTGCCGCGCTCAGGGCCGCAGACTTCGCGACTCTCGTCGCTCGGCAGCCAAGGATCCATATAGGTAATGCGCAGGCCATCACCACGCAGCGCGTAGACGGTGAGGATGCCGTAGATGGCTTGTTCGCGGCCGGCGGAGTCGATGTAGCTCACATCGTCGCTGGAGCCAGAGGTGTGCGAAGTCGCCCAATCACGTACATCGGCGGGAATCGCTTCGCCCATATCTGTCCAGAACGGCGCACCCCAACGGCGCGTCCATCCACCAGCGCCGGGCGCGTAGTTGGCGCTATCCCAGCTGTAAATATCGCGAGCTTGATTGAGTGCGAGGATGACGGTGCCGTCGGCAGAGACTTCGCTGACGTTGCCTTGCAGGCATCGCGGCACCAGCATTTCGCGCCACATTTCCTGTGTGCCAGTGACTTCTTCATTGGCTTTTACAAACAGCCGCCCGTCACGCACAGCGACGTAGTGTTTGGCGGTGTAGCTCTCACGCGTGCCACGCAGGTGCACGCGCGTGGGCAGAGTGACGGCAATGCTGGGTTCCGCAGCAGTCCCGCCTTCAATGGCGTCTGGGCCTATTGAGCCGTGATCAATGGGCAGTGTAGCGAGAAGGCCGGTAGTGCCTAGGTAGTCGTCGACGCAGAGCGGGTCGGGCAGAGTGCGTGTGCCCGCTGCAGGTCCGGTATCGGTGATGACGGGACGTGGCTTTGTTGCAGCTTGTTGATCAGCGGGTGCGCTGCTGCTGCCGCAAGCGGCAAGAAGAATCGCCAAGCCAATGCTTACAGGTAAGGTGAACTTGATTGCAGGCATTGGATTTCTGAACGCTGATGGGGGCGGCAAACTATCACCTGTTTTGCTCGCTCAGAAGTAGAAAATCAGCCTATTCAGGCGGATGTCTTCTAGGCGCGGAAAATGCCGCCGAGAATGGTCGGCGCGCTGGCGCCGGTGACTGCGGGTAGATTGCCTGGCAACTTGTTGATTGTGCGCATGGCCAGCCAGGCAAATGCTGCGGCTTCAACCCAACCGCTGGCTAAGCCATAGTCATCGCTGACGCCTACAGGTTTTCCGCTGAGTGCGGCCAAGCGCTGCATCAAGAAACCATTTTTAGAGCCGCCACCGCAGATGATGATGCGATGCGTTGTCGGTGCCTGTGTTGCGATGGCGTCGACAATGCTGCGTGCGGTGAGCTCGCACAGCGTGCGTTGCACGTCGGCAGGCGGCAGTTGCGCGAGCGCGGGATAACGCTGTTCCAGCCAATCTAGGTGGAAGTCACCACGGCCTGTGCTCTTCGGTGGCGCTAGCGCGAAGTAGGGCTCTGCAAGTAAAGCGTCGAGCAGGCCTTGGTTCAGCGCGCCGCTGGCAGCGAATTCACCGTTGTGATCGAACGACTGTTGTAAGTGACGCGCAGCCCATTCATCCATCAAGCCATTGCCGGGGCCGGTATCAAAGCCGCGCACCGGTTTTTCGTCACAAGGCAACACAGTGATGTTGGCAATGCCGCCGATGTTCACGGCGCAACGCATTTCGTTGCGTGAGCCAAAGATCGCTTCGTGAAATGCAGGCACTAGCGGCGCGCCATGGCCGCCGAGAGCCATGTCTTTGCGACGGAAGTCGGCGACGGTGTCGATATTGCTGTGCGCACTGATCAGGCTGGGGTTGCCGAGCTGCAGGCTGCTGCTGAGAACCAGCGGGTCATGAAAAACGGTTTGGCCATGACTGCCAATGGCCGTGATCTGTTTAGGCTGCACTTCAGCCTGCGCAATGAGTTCCTGAACTGCCTTTGAGAATGTTTTGGCGACGCCTTGATCGAGTTCGACAAATTCGCGCAGCGTGAGTGCAGGTTCGCGACGCTGTAAATGCAGAAGCCGCTCGCGGAGAGCGGCTTCATATTGCAGTGTATGGGTCGCAACAAGCTTGCGAAAAATCAGACCATCAAATTCGCATAGCGCGGCGTCGACGCCATCCATGCTGGTTCCCGACATGACGCCGATATAAAACGCGCGCATGTCGCTAACCTATTAGCCGCGAGAGTTCACAGCTTTGCTGAGTTTCGCTTTACGGCTCTTGGATGAATTTTGATTGTCGTTCGACGCAGTGACAGGGCTGAGTTCATCCATCATTGAAATGACCAATGCATTGTCAGCACGCCATTTTGCTAGCTGCGAACGCGAGAGCGGATTAGCGCGTGGCAGTGCAACCGTCAGAGGATTCTTGTACTGACCGTTGACGTGGAATTCATAGTGCAAGTGCGGCGCGGTGGCGAGACCCGTTGAGCCGACATAGCCGATGACCTGGCCCTGACGAACTGTTTGGCCTTGGCGCAAGCCTTCGCGATAACGCGAAAGATGTGCGTAGACGGTTTCGTATTTTGAACCGTGCTTGAGCACGATCACATTGCCGTAGCCGCTCTTGATGCCTTTGAACTGTACTTTGCCGTCGGCGGTTGCCTTCACTGGCGTGCCAGTTGCTGCAGCATAGTCCACGCCTTTGTGTGCGCGGATGATGTTGAGGATGGGGTGGCGACGTGCGAGGTTGAAGCCAGAGCTAATGCGTGCGAAATCGACTGGCGTGCGGATAAACGCTTTGCGAGGCGACTGACCATCCGGTGCGTAATAAGCGAACGTGCCGTTAGGACGGGTGTAGCGCATCGAGCGGTAGGTGCGACCGCGGCTGGTGAGCGATGCGGCAATGATGTCGCCATCACGAACTTTCTCGCCGTTCTCTTTGTAGAGCGTTTCATAAATCACGACGAAACGATCGCCGTCGCTCAAGCCAAGTGCAAAGTCGACGTCATAGTTGAACAGTGAAACAAACGACGAAATCTGGCGCTTGCTGAGCCCGGCTTTTGCGCCGTCTACATACAGTGAGTGTGTGATCGTGCCGGCAGCTTGAGCAATGCGGCGTTCAAGTTCGGCTTCTAGAGTGATTGCTTCTAGCTTGTCGTTGACGCGACGGACTTGCAGCGTGTGCGTTTGATCGAGTTCGAACGACAGTTCTTCGAGTTCGCCTTCGGAGTTTTTACGCAGGCTGATCTTGTCGCCAGCGCGAAGTTTTTTGAGGCGCGAAGTGGATTTGCCTAGGGCCATCAAGGCAAGCCATTCATCTTTGGCCATGCCTTGGCCTTCGATGATCGAAGAAATCGTTTGGTTTGCTTTGACTTCTACAGTGACCCAATCGGTGGAACTGGGAATGGGCAGTGTGTCGCTAACGGAATCTTGAACAGCCGTATCGAACGCCGCGCCCGTGGTGGCGTCCGTGGTCGTGATTGCAGTTGCTGCTTCATTTGGTGTCGCGGTGTGGCGGCTGGCGGTACCTTCACGCGTCAACAGCGCTGTGAGGCTTACTGCGCAAACTCCGGCCATCAGTATTGAACGCCACGCTGCCGATCGGCGAGGCGCAGGGCTTAAGCTATAATGTTGCTTCATCTATTTGATCCAAAAGGTAAACGGGCCGCGCTTAGAGCGCAGTCACTCTCCCTGTTCTTTGGGTGACACGAATCTTTTTTGGTGCAGCAAAGACGTAAGGGAACATAATTCCTGATGTGACGCAAGCACTTGGGCTATCTTGTAGACGTTCGTCGTAAAGTTAAATAAAACAACACTTGAGGGTTACCCCTCACAAAGTCAAAGCAAAAATCATGACAATTGACCTCGCTGAAATCGAACGCGGTACAGAAGAAATCATTCCTCGCGAAGAGTTCCGTGCGCGGCTCAAAGAAGCGGCGGAAAAAGGTGTAAAGCTGCGAATCAAGGCCGGATTCGATCCGACAGCCAAAGATTTGCATCTCGGCCATACGCTGTTGCTGAACAAGCTGCGCGCGTTTCAGGAGGCTGGGCACGAGGCGATCTTCTTGATTGGCGATTTCACCGGTATGATCGGCGACCCCACCGGCAAGAACGAAACCCGCAAGCCTTTAACGCGCGAGCAGGTTGAAGAGAACGCAAAGACTTATAAGGACCAGGTTTTCAAAATTCTGGATCCTGAGCGCACCACCATTGCGTTCAATAGCCATTGGCTGGACAAGCTGGGCGCAGAAGGCATGATTCGTCTCGCAGCGCAGCACACGGTGGCGCGCATGATGGAGCGCGATGACTTCAGCAAGCGATACAAGGAAGGCTTGCCAATTGCTGTGCACGAGTTCCTCTATCCCTTGCTGCAGGGCTACGACTCGGTGGCTTTGAAAGCGGATGTGGAGCTGGGCGGAACCGATCAGAAATTCAATCTGCTGGTGGGACGTCATTTGCAGCAGACACATCAACAGCGTCCGCAGTGCATCATGACCGTGCCTATTCTTGAGGGCTTGGATGGTGTGCAGAAGATGTCCAAGTCTCTGGGTAATTACATTGGCGTCAACGATGCGCCCGGCGAGATGTTTGGCAAGATCATGAAGATCTCCGACACGCTGATGTGGCGCTATTTCGACTTGCTGTCGTTCCGTCCTTTAAGCGAGATCGCTGGCTTGCGTGCCAGTGTCGAGCAAGGCGCCAATCCGCGAGACATCAAATTCGCACTTGGCCAAGAGATTGTCGCGCGCTTTCATGGCGTAGCTGCAGGTGAAGCGGCACAGAAAGAATTTGTATCCCAGTTTAGTCAGGGTGAGTTGCCCGAGAATATTCCTGAGGTCGAGATTGCTGTGCCTGCCGCAGGCATGGGCTTGGCGAGCATTCTCAAACAAGCGGGGCTGGTGGCTAGTAATACAGAAGGCAATCGCATGATTGAGCAGAAGGCGGTTCGCGTAGATCAGCAGCGCGTAGAAGACAAAGGTTTGGCGCTGCTGCCAGGCAAGACGTATCTGTTGCAAGTGGGCTCGCGCCGCTATGCGCGTGCCACGCTTAAAGTGAATAGTTAAACGCTTGTCGAGTGCGACAAAAATGCCCCGCTTTGCGGGGCATTTTTTATTCAGTAAATTTTCATTGATTGCATGCCGCAGATTCGAAAATTAAGCCATTAAATGTTTGATTTAATCGAATATAGAAGATTTGCCAATTGAAGTGCGTGAAAATTCTGCGCAATTCGGTCGGTTCAATATCTATTTTAAAAGTAAAAATTCGTTATTAATCATTGTGTTAATATTTTATTCATAAAAGGTTGTTGACGCCCTATCAGCCCTATGTAGAATTCGCCTCCCCGCTGACGCCGCTTCGAAGTACTGAAGCGAGACGAACA